>JAFAOW010000289.1 GCA_019247455.1 Acidobacteriota bacterium
ACTGAGCATGAGTATCAGTGAAATTGTGAGAATGGTGAATTTCATAAAACCCCTTTTCTTTATTTAAAAATAAAAACCTGCTGCCTCTCGGATATGCCGGTCTCAAGTTCGATAAAGCTGAACGCGGGCCGCATGCCCCAAAAACAACAGTTGTGAATTAGATTCAGCGACTTAACGAAAGAGTTGTATGAGTATCCTAGGGTTAGCTGCAATGCAGTGCGGTCGGGCTTGTTTAATTAATTAGGCCCAAAAATTTCTTGCGGCTTGCCGCATCGCAGTGCGGTCGGGCTTGCCCGACCGTAAACGCCCTCTATAAACTTCGGAGGAGGCTGTGCCTCCGACAAATGTTCCGCATCTCCAAAGATACTCCCGCGTTTTATCTCACGGCGGTTACCAAAGATCGTCTGCCGATCTTCCAGACCGAAAAACTCGCCCGCGTGTTCTGTGAGGCTCTCAAAGAGGCCAGGCAGTCAGGAAAATTTCTCATATTCGCTTATGTGATTATGCTCGACCATTTTCATTTGGTTACCGACAGCCGAGTCAACTCAAAGGAGATCTTGCGCTATGTCAAAGGCGTTGGTAGCCGGCGAGTGATCGATTACCTAAAACAAAACGGTCACGACGACTCTCTTGAGAAACTGCGCATCCGACATCGAAGCGACGGATCAGACTACGCGGTCTGGCAGCGCCACCCGAATACCCGCCTACTATGGAGCGAACAGATGTGCTGGCAGCGGATCCAATACACACATTTGAACCCGGTGCGGGTGGATCTGACTGATCATCCCAATGACTGGAAATGGTCAAGCGCTCGAATCTGGCACGGCCGGCGAGCCGAGGATGAACCTCTCGAAGTCGATTCCAACAAGATCGAATGGCACCGTTGATCGTGTCGGGGGCGTAGCCCCCTCCAAAAATAATTTTGCGTCTGCCGGTCAGGCAAGCCCGACCGCACTGATTTAGGGCAAGCCCAAGAAGCTATTCCATCTTTTCTACCTTACTTATCGGATGTATCTCCGCCCACCCGTTATGCGAGTCGATCACGTAGCTTCCCGTAACGCGAACGTGATCTCCGACCTGGGGAAGAGCGACGGGGTTCGTGAAACCCGCACAAGTGTCGCCTACCTTCTTAAGCTTTGTCGCGTTCACGCAAACGGCCTCGATGACGAGAGCGCCGTCCTTTTTCTTCTCGTTCTTCTTGGTAAGAAGGTTTGCTTGCCCGTCATCCAGCCGAAGCAGCATATGCTCATCGCCGTCGTCATCGGCGTTCCGCTCGGCGATCGTGCCAGTCACTGTCATGCACTCGTCCTTTACCTCGAGCCGCTCCCGTTCATAAACGCGGTCCCATAGCGAAGCGTTGCAGGCACCACGCAGGGAATTTGCAGTCGCTGCATTCGCGTTATCCGGCTCCTGGCCAGTTTTCTTCTTTTTATCTTTATCGCCCTTTTCGGAGAGCGTATTCGCATTACCCCCATGATCCGGCCCCGGCAGCGGCCCACTCGAACACGATAGCCCAATTCCGACAAGAAAAAACACGGCTAGGAAAGGCCACTTCTTCATAAGACACGATTCTAGGAGGCGTCGGCATCCAGTTGGTATTCACGACTACGGGGAGAACGCTTTACCTGCCATTCACTGCCAAAGTACACAAGCTGCCCCCCGGTTCGCCCGCCTCAACATCGCCGCCGGGGTTGCACATCCCAACACTTAACAGTTGAGCAATTGCCGGTACGCCTCGGATTTCGATAAGCCGAATTCTTTTGCGGCTTTTTTGAGAGCGGCTTTGTGATCAAGGCCTTCGGACTCAAGCTGAGTGACGCGAGCGGGCAAGCTGGCTCCCGAAGGCTGACTGCTGAGTGCTGAGTGCCGGCCATCCGAACCGGCGACGACGAGGACGATCTCACCCTTCGTCTTTTCAGCAGAAAAACGCTCTGCCAGTTCTGACAGGGAACCGCGAGCGATCTCCTCGTGGAGCTTGGTTAGCTCGCGGGCTACGCACGCAGGCCGATCGCCGAGAATTTCGGCACAATCGGCGAGCGATTTTGCTATCCGGTGCGGCGCTTCATATAAAACGAGTGTAGCGGGGATATCGCTCACTTCCTCTAGACGTTTGCGGCGTTCGCCCTTTTTGGCCGGCAGGAAACCCGCGTAATGGATCTCCTTTGTGTCGAGCCCTGATGCGATCGCTGCTGAGACAAAGGCCACCGCGCCGGGGATCGGCACAACTTTCGCGCCGACCTCGATCGCGCGCTTGACCAGATAGTGTCCGGGATCCGAGATACCGGGCGTCCCGGCATCCGAGACCACGGCGATCGATGCGCCCAGAACGAGTTTATCGGCGAGCTGCTCCGCCCGCTCCTTTTCGTTGTGCTCGTGAAAGCTGACCTGTCGCGTGAAGATCCGAAAGTAGTTGAGCAGCTTTTGCGTGTGGCGTGTGTCCTCTGCCGCGATGACATCAACTGACCGCAGGACCTCCACCGCACGGAAGGTCATATCCTGCAAATTGCCGATCGGCGTCGCAACAAGATAGAGGGTCCCGGGCATACCGAGACTATAGCAAAAAGGCCCGGATCCTTACGGATTCCGAGCCTTTGGAGTTGTGAATCCAGCCCTTATTAGAAGGGCCAGTTACCGCGGCCGTTGCCACGGCCATTGTTGTTGCTATAGCTATAGCTCAGCTGGCGGAGGTCCTGGCGGATCGCCTGCCACTGGCTCTGAATGCTGTAGCCACCGTTACCATAACGGCCGTTGTTGTAACCGCCATTGCGTGACATGGCACGGTCCATATCGGCACCTTCGTCAAGGACACGTCGAAGTTCGTTGCTGTTTCCGCGACCGTCGTTGTCCAGGCGGTCAACAGCGCTCTTGAACCGGCGTACCTGATCGCGAAGATCGTTGTTATAACGCCCGTTGTTGTTTCCCCAGCCGCCGCCAAAAATATCCGCAAGAATGCCGCCGCCATTTCCATAACGGCCGCGATTGTTGTATGAACGATCGATCTCGTCCTTCAACTGCCGCGTACGTGATTTTAGGTCCCGAACGATCATTCGGGTGTCATTGTAACCGCCATAGTTACCATACCCGCCATTTCCATATCCGCCGTTACCGTAACCGCCGTTGTACCCGCCGTTACCATAACCGCCATAGCCGCCAGGGTATCCGTTGCCGTACTGAGCCGAAGCGATGGCCGGCAAGCCCATAACCAGCAAAGAAAATGCCGCTATCGAAATAATATTCTTGATTCTGTTCATCTTAGGTCTCCCTATCTAACTTATTAGGGCAATGTTGGCCATTGCTCGACAGGGCATATGGCAAAGGGTGTGCCAAACCGCCAAAAAGTATGCCTCAAATTGCTAACCTATGTATTTAGAATGACTTGTGGATTACTAGACTTGGTTTCCGAACCAAGGCCAACGGTGTATTGTGCATGCCGTATCCCAAATCGTAAGGAGGGCTTTCGGAATCGTCTAGGCCTACTTTCTTTTGCTTGCGCGCTTGAGACGGTGGACGTTGTTCTGAATCCACCCTTCGGCCTCCCCATAACGAGCGAACTTCTTCTCGTCTCGCTTGAAGGCAGCTGTATGACTGTGGCGGCGGCCGTTAACGTGCCTGATCGGGTGAGCAATATGAAGCATTTCGTGGAAGAGCACATATTCGACAATAAAGCGGGGAACGATCCTAGAATCCAATGAACGGCTAATCGTTACATGGTCGTGCGTTGCGTCGTGATGACCCAAGATCCGATAGGTCTTCTTTGCGGACCAAGTGAGCGACGGTTTCGGAATGGACCCAAGGAAATACTGCTGATTTACTTCGTCGAAGATCTCATCCAGATCGTAATACGCACCTTTTGTAGTTGTTACAACTTTGCGGCCCCGAGCCCGCTTGTCCGCGGCAGCACGCTCACGCAGGTCTGGACGATCAGCATAGGCCGCGTACATTCGATCTGCCTGCTCAGGGATGGCTTTACGGCGTAGCTTTCCAACAAGTATGTAGGCAAGGCCACGGTGAGCGCTCTCGGGCATATCCCGACAAACTTCGGCGAGACGTACAAAAACTTTGCCGTCGCGAATGCGGATCGTGTGATTAATCCCAATATATGGGTAAAATGAAATCGTGATCGGCGGTGCACTTCGGTCCCGGTCGTAATATTCAAAGGCCTCCCGGTAAACTCCCTCGATCGAGGCTGGTTCGGGAACCGCCGACGGATATTCAAAATTGAACTCAAGTTGTTTTGCAGTAGAAGCGATACGGTTATCGTGTTGAACAGTACGTCTCAAAGTTAAACATTTTTGTTGACATTCTGGGCGTCAAAATGCTATCCCTTTATATGGGAACAGCATACGCGAAATAAGCGTCATGCATCAACCCGGACAAAAACGGAAAGGACAGGGCGGCGACAAAGAGCACCGTTTCCCGGACTCACGCGGCCAGGTCATCCTCACAGCCATAATCAACGAGCACTTTGTCACGGGTGAGCCCGTGGGCTCAAAGATCCTTGCACAACGATTCGGTGGAACACACGGAATGAGTGCGGCCACTATCCGGAACGTCATGGGGGAGCTCGATGAAATGGGAATGTTGGAACAGCCGCATACTTCAGCGGGACGGGTTCCGACGGACAAGGGCTACCGTTTCTATGTTGACAACCTGCTTGGCGTCCTGAGTATTTCGAACGATGACCTCTTCCGAATTGGAGAGGAATTTGGGCTGAATTCTCATGACGCTGGTGAAACGCCC
>JAFAOW010000009.1 GCA_019247455.1 Acidobacteriota bacterium
ATGATGGATATCTTCAGGCAAGGTCATTGCGGAAACTACTTCTTCTCTCTCCATGTTACTTCTGTCTCAGGTTTGGCGGCTGGACGTGGCTTGGTGTTTTCCTAAGGGAAAAACGAAAACGTTAATACTATCACACGGACCGCGTGATTGTTCAATATTCGGGGACATTAGCCGGGGCAACGAAAAGCCGCCTAAAAATCTCATATTTCGTGTCACAAACACGGTATTCGCGGTGTTTTGGTTGTAGTTGAACGACCTGTATCTCCGATCGACAAGCTTTTATGACTTGGCTTTATACACTGATATTTGCGGGCCTCACCTTTTCATATGGGGTGGGGCCGACCCCTGCCGTTAACGAGCCCTCTGCCCCACCGGCCGCGGTGGTCGACGAGACGGAGCATTTCGATCGGACTTTTCCCTTCAATCCGAATGGACGGGTGAACCTTAGCAACCTTAACGGCGCCGTCATTCTCGACGCATGGGATCGCAATGAGGTCCGGGTCGAATATACCAAGACTGTCGACACTAAAGAACGCCTTGCCCAGGCTCAGGTCAATATTGACGCCCGCCCGGAATCACTGGTCATCAACACTGAATTCCACGGATGGCAGGAGAACGACGGCGCGAACGGTCACAATTTCGGCAAGCTGAACATCGACTTTCATCTCACGATACCGAGAACCGCGGTCCTGAGTAACATCGAGGCGGTCAACGGCAACGTAACTATCTCGAGGTTCACGAATTTTTCTCGCGTCTCAGTAGTGAACGGCACGCTCACCGCGTCGGACCTTAGAGGAACGAGCAAGCTCTCGACCGTGAACGGCGAGCTCCGCGCGAACATCGACAAACTCGAGTCCGGGAGTCAGATCTCCCTTGAGACGGTGATGGGATCAGTGACCCTCATCATTCCTTCTGATTCAAGTGCTTTGATCAAGGCGAATTCGCTGAATGGGTCGATCACAAATGACTTCGGCCTGCCCGTACGAAACGGAAAGTACGTCGGCCGCGATCTTTATGGCCGCATCGGCGGTGGTGACGTCCCCGTGCGGCTGAACAGTGTCAATGGCAGTCTGGCGATCTCCCGTCAAAAGGACGGTAAGCCCGTGGGACCGGTGACGAATCTTCTGAATATGAAAGGCGGGGAAGACACCGATGCCGATGTAGACGTGGATGTTGACGTTGACGCCCCGGCCGGCATCACCAAAGAGATCAATAAGGCAATGAAGGACAGCCAAAAGGTGATGAAGGACTCGGTCAAGAAAGCTGACGAACAAATGAAGGACGTGGCTCCAAAGATCGCGGATCTCAACAAGCTGTCAAAGGATCTTGCAAAATCCGCATTGCCTGAGCTTCCTAACATTGATGCCGAAAAGCTGAAGATGCAGATCGATATGGCCCAAAAAGCCCAGTGGGAAAACCTCCCCAAGATCTATGATTGGAGTTTTGGCACCGGCCTTCCGAGCGTTGATGAAACTTCCGACTCGTTTCCCGTTCAGGGCACGCCAAAGGTCACGATCGAGGCCCCGGGTTGTGCCGTTATCGTTCGCTCGTGGGATCGTAAGGAGGTCCAGTACAGAGCTGTCCAGTATTCGCGTGCTCACCCGATGCCCGGATCTGCGGTGAAAGGTGTTCGGACCGATTCGGGCGTCACCATCCGGACCGATAATCCGGTGGGGCCTGCCGTTCGGAACAGTTTTTTCGGGAGCGCGTCACCAACCAGAATTGAGGTGTTTGTTCCGCAAAACGCCGACGTGACCATCAACTCTACCGGCGAGATCCGGGTCGAGGGGGTGAACGGTGACCTTCAGATCTCTGGAGGGGACCAGGCCGTTAATGTTCGCGATTCGTCCGGCACGCTAAAGATCAACAGTGGAGTAGGGCGGGTACGCGTTATCGGATTTCGCGGGGATGTTAACACAAACACGTCCGCGGGCGACATTAGTCTGGAAGGAACTTTTTCAAGCGTTGTCGCTCGGTCTGCCGAGGGCGACGTCATCCTTACGCTTCCAAGCGCCTCAAATGCCGAGATTGAAACCAACTCGCCTGAGGTAAAGGCGAATGGCGTTAATTTTGAAAAGGTGATCAAAGGTGACGACACCAGTAAATACCGGCTAGGCACTGGTGGGGCGAAATTCCAGCTTTGGACCGAAGGCAGGATCGAGATCCGCAGCTTCGATTCAATAAAAGCAGTTATCTGATCAAGGTGGGACGAAATTAATATTTCCGGCCAAAATATTGAAACCTTCTGACCGGAGTCACGTTCTAGTCAATAGCGTTCGTCGCAATCATTCATAAGTTCTTGTTTTACGAAGATCTTTAGGTGCAGTTATGAAAAGATCCCTCTGTTTTTTTGCCCTAATAATAATTTTATCAATTGAAGCGTTTGCCCAAGGTAACGGTGGTTCTGCTGCTTCTTCCGCGTCGAGCACAGGCAAGGCGGACGACGGAAGCAAGGTCGTTGGAGGCGTAACGGTTCCTGCTGAGAAACTCCGTCCCGTCACCATACCGAAGGCGGTGAGCGCACCGATCATCGACGGAAAGATAGATGACGAAGCGTGGAAAAACGCGGCCGTTTTCAAGGATTTCTATCAAACTCAGCCCGGCTACAACGTCCCGGCCTCCAAACCTACAGAGGTTTATATGGTCTACGACGAGCACAATCTCTACGTAGCCTTCAAGTGCTTCGACGAAAAGGACAAGATCCGAGCGACCGTCGCCAAGCGCGACAACGTGTTCGGCGAGGATAACGTACGGATGTGGCTCGATACGTATAACGATCAGCGTCGTGCATATGTACTTGGATTTAATCCCTACGGCGTTCAGCAAGACGGTATTTTCACCGAGGGTCAGGGCCCGGATTTCTCGATCGACATCGTCATGGAATCAAAAGGCGTTATCGAGGACTGGGGTTGGTCCGTTGAGGTCAAGATACCGTTTAAGTCGATCCGTTACACGGCGGGCAAGGGCAAACAGTGGGGTTTTAGCGTCGCGCGCAATATCGACCGCCTGAACGACGAATTCGACGAGTGGCTCCCGGACGATCGAAACGTCTCCGGCTTCCTGATCAAGCATGGGCATATTACCGGGCTTGACGACGTTAAATGGGAACGCACGGTCGAGATCGTCCCAAGTTTTACCGCAAAAACGACCGGTAAGCGTGTTCGCAATATCCCGCGTTATTTGCCTGGGGCCGCCAATGACCCGGGTCGGTTCGAGAATGGGCCCATCAAGGGTGATCCGGGACTCAATCTGAAGTACACGATAACGCCAAGTGTTACTCTCGACGCCGCGATCAACCCGGATTTTGCCGAGATCGAGGCCGACGCACCGGTCGTCACGGCCAATCAGCGCTTTCCTATATTTTTCCAGGAGAAAAGGCCCTTCTTCCTTGAGGGAGCTGAGATATTCCAATCACCGATCGCGATGTACTACTCGCGAAACATCGTCGATCCGGACGCGGCTGTCAAGCTGACCGGGAAGCTTGGAAAGACGAGCTTTGGCATCCTCGGCGCCATTGACCGAGCTCCCGGAAATTACTCTGACGAGGACCGCTCAGACCCGACGACTTTCCCGAGCATTAAGGAATTTGTCGATAAAAAAGCCTACTTTGCCGTGCTTCGCCTGAAGCGTGATTTTGGAAAGGAGAATTACATCGGTTTCTTTTCGACATTTCGGACATTTCCGGAACAGCACACGGTGAACGCCAGCGTCGACGCCAAGATCAAGTTCAACCCGAAATTGGTCTCGGCGATGCAGATAAATTTCACCAACTCGAAGCGTTGCTTTTTCCAGGCTACCTTCGAGCCCCTAAAGGATCCGTTACAGGCAGCTCAAAACAAGGCGATCTGCGGCACGGGTATGACGGGCGGCGCCCTCAACGCGAGTCAATACAATCAGTATCGCGTACGGGACGGCTTCGCTTATTACGCAAACTTTGACTACACCACAGAGCGCCACGGATGGAATCTTGAGATCGGCGGCCGCAGCCACGACTATCGTCCCGACGTTGGTTTTCGCCGCCAGACAGACAACAACTGGATCAACTTCTACAATCGGTACTCGACGAAATCCAAGCCGAAGGCAAAACTCATCAACGGCACCTGGGCTCAATTCGCGGGCTACAATTACGATTTCAAGGGAAGAATTCAGAGCTGGGATGTCGGTACGAATATCAACGCGAGTTTCCAGCACAGCATCTTTTTGTATGCTGAGACGGGAACGGAATTCCAGAAGATCTACGAAGAGGAGTTCGGCCTAAAACGGGAACCGACTCGTCCTTTTGGTACCTTCCTCGATCAGGGAACTCGCGAGCGCCACGGCCAGTGGTTCTCGACGAACATCAATCAGGTCGTCAACAAGCACTTCAATTACGGAGCATTCGTAGGTTTCATACACAATGCGTTCGATTATTTCCACTACGACTTTTCACCCGCGGCGAATTCGTACCTGCTAAATCCTGGAACGGGTAACCAGTTCGACGCTCAGGTTGCGGTCTCGTATAAGCCCATAAACGCTTTGTCGATGTCGGGAAGCTATACCAAGAGCCGCTTGGTCCGGGATGATACCCACAAGCTCGCATACAGCACGGATCTCGCGACCGTAAAGGCCACCTACCAGTTCACACGTTTCATTTTTGCCCGCGTTCGGGTCGACTACGACCGGCAAAGTCGAAATTACTCTGGCCAGGCCCTTTTTGGATGGAATCCGAATCCGGGGACCGCGTTCTATATCGGCTATAACGATAATTTCAACTACTTCGGATGGAATCCGTACACCGGTATTCAGCAGCCGGGTTTCGCAAGGAATGAGCGTACCTTCTTTATCCGCGGATCCTATCTATTCAGAAAGAGCTTCTAGTTCAGTTCTCTCCTCGTTAGTGCTGTTGCGGCGGGTGCGTTACCCGCCGCTTTTTTGATTAAGCAGAGTCTTAATTCAGCCGAATCCTGCAAGGTGAAAAAATACTTGCATTCTGATAAAGAACTCCTGTATAAATAAAGGCTGTACGCATTTCCGGCACATCCCGTTACAACTCAGAAGGAGAACTCACCGATGAATATAGGTAGGAATCTAAGCATCCTCGTCTTAAGCATTATCTTAACGGTCCCGCTGTTGGCCCAGTCGACGTCTTCATCTCAATCATTGAATTTTGCTCTGCAGCGCGGCTATCGAACCGGCTATTCCGACGGATATATGGCCGGCTATCGTGACACCATAGATAGCCTTTCAAAGAGCTATCAACGTCACACGGAATACGGGAAAGCAGACCGGACGTACAGTAAGGAGTACGGTGCCATCGAGGATTTTCGCGACGGGTATCAGCAGGGTTTTGAGACCGGCTACGATACCGGTTTCGAGCGCCGCTCCTTCGATGCGAATCTTCCCACGACCTTGAGCCGTCGCGGCGTGATCGTGGGCGATCGCCAGAATATGGCCGACAACACTGCTACCACAACTCAGCAGACCAGCGGCACGGCTGATCCCGCTCGTACAGACGCGGCGTCAAGCAGTTCCACGAGCGAATCCGCAACCGCCACCGAACCGGCTCAGACCTATGCCGCGAATTCAGGCGCGATCATTCAGATCCCGCGTGATACCGAATTGCTGCTCGAGCTTCAGGATGATCTCAGCACGTCGCGCAGCCGTGCGGGCGATAAATTCACCGCAAAAATAATTTCCCCGTCAGAACTGGCCGGAGCTACCGTAGAGGGACGGGTTGCGAAAGTCACTCTTCCGGGCCGCCTCCGTCGGCGCAGTGAGCTGTCGTTGACGTTTGACAGGATCTTGCTCAATGACAATCGATGGAGCAACTTCAGTGCGACCCTCGTGGAAGTCATGCCGGTCAAGGGCGACAATATTAAGGTCGTCGACAATGAAGGCACGGCGATCGGACAAACATCCTACAAGACCGATGCCATAAAAGTCGGTGCATCTACCGGCGCAGGGGCGATCGCGGGCGGCGTTATTGGAGGCCCCGTAGGGGTGGCGGTCGGTGCCGGGATGGGTGCCGCTTTTGGCGTAGGGGCGGTGGTGATCGACCGGGGCAAGCATATAAACCTTGCACGCAGTCAGCAGCTTCGGGTCAAGACGTCGTACGAGACGAATATCAGATAAAAAATGGTTGTTCGCCGGTAACTGTGCGAACAACCAACTTGATCAGTCCATCAACTAATAACCATCTAGTTATCCACGCGCGGCGGGCGTTTCCAGTTCGGTTCTCCTTTAGGAAGCTGCTCGCCCCGCGTGGATCTTTTGTGTTTACTGAGCGATGCGCAGCGGCGAAAGGTCGCGGAACGCTGCCGGGACACCTGCTGAGGGTAGGATATTCTGCCAGCGGTTATTATCCGATAGAAGTCTCTCAATATCATCCACAGGCAGCGGTCGTGAGAAAAGATAGCCCTGGCCGTATTCGCACCCCAGGATCCGAAGCTGATGGAATTGGTGGATACTTTCGATGCCTTCGGCGACGACTTTCAGGTTGAGTGCTTTCGCGAGAGCGATGACGGTGCGAACGATCTCGCCGTTCTCCGTATTTTCTTCCATCGCACTAACAAAGGACCTGTCGACCTTCAGCAGATCAATAGGGAATCGATGCAGATAGCTGAGACTCGAGTAGCCCGTTCCGAAATCGTCAATGCTGATCTGCACCCCAGTCTGTTTGATCTGTTTCAGCATGTAAATGGCGGTTTCGGCGTTTTCCATCACCGCGCTTTCAGTGAGTTCCAGCTTCAGAAGTGACGGATCGATCCCGGTTTCCGAAATAACCGTGTTGATCTGCTCTACCAACGCAGGATGTCCGAAGTGTTTGCCCGATAGATTGACCGCGACGCTCAGCGGCCGCCCGGGATCGAGTTCCTGCCATTTGACGACCTGACTGCATGCAGAGTTTAGGATCTGAACGGTCATCGGGATGATCAAGCCGGTGTTCTCTGCGACCGGAATGAATTCATTCGGCGGCACGAGCCCCCGCTGCGGATGATTCCAGCGGACCAGCGCCTCAAACCCGACGAGCGTGGCTGTATCGAGCCCGATGATCGGCTGATAGAACATCTCGAATTCCTGCCGCTCGATCGCGAACCGCAGATCGGTCTCGAGCTGCAGGCGCGTGACGGCGCGGATGTGCATCTTTTGGTCGAAGATAACGTAATGGTGCTCTTCGTTATCCTTCGCGTAGTACATCGCGATGTCCGCGTCGCGCAGAATGTCTTCTGCCTCGGGATAACGGGAATTTCCGTATGCAATACCGATCTTCGCACTCGTAAAGACCTGGCGGCCGTCGAGCGTATACGGCTCCGCGAGCCTCTTTGCGAGACGGTCAGCGAACGTGGTCGCCTCATCGCGGCTAAGAAGATCCGTCAGGATCACTCCAAATTTATCGCCGCTGAAGCGTGCGACCATATCCTCTTCCCGAACGAGGCCGGACAGCCGCTTGCCGACGTTCTTAATGAGACGGTCGCCCAAGGAATGTCCTAGGCTGTCGTTGATCGTCTTAAAGCTCCGGAGGTCCAGAAAAAGGACGGCGAAATTATTTTCGTTGTCTTCACGCGTTGCCTGCAGTAACCCCTTGAGGGTATCGAGAAAATAGTTGCGATTCGGCAGGCCTGTCAGCGCGTCGTGGTACGCGGCGTGGCGAAAGTTCTCGTGGCTCTCCTGCAACGCGGCGCCGCTTCTTTCGAGCTCATCGACATAGTGACGCAGCTCTTCCACATGCTTCTCAGCTTGTTCCGCACGCTCGATCTCCGCTTGGTGAGCCTTTTCCATGCTCTTTTTTACCTGGTCAACGAAGCGGCGGAACGTTAGATAGATGACCCCGAAAAATCCGATGACCGCCGCGAGCATGAAGATATTCATGTGCTCGAGGCTTAGTGCTTTCAACGCGATGCCCGCGACCAGGGCGCCGGTGAGGTACATGATCACTGCATTGAAGCAGTTGTCCGTCCAA
Organism: Acidobacteriota bacterium; assembly: GCA_019247455.1. Lineage (GTDB taxonomy): Bacteria > Acidobacteriota > Blastocatellia > Pyrinomonadales > Pyrinomonadaceae > OLB17. The sequence goes on from JAFAOW010000009.1 coordinate 7,940, forward strand.
ACCTGCCAGAAGGCCCGCTCCTTGCGCAATGACGCATAAGCCGCGATGAAAACTGAATTCACCGCGAACATCGACATTGACATGATAGCGAGCAGCCAAACAAAGCTTGTCCATTCCCCCCGCTGAAGAACGATATCTATAGGTCCAAAAACAAATGCCACTGCCTTCGCGGCGCCGAATGCGGCAAGAGCTCCAAAGCAGACGTTTACCAACACCGTCTTTGGCTTGATGGTCACGCCTTTGCGCCTCAGGTTCAGGGCTGCCAGGGCGGTTTCGACCACGGTAAGCAGTACGCCGACCTCGCCGCCGTACATCAGCATCGACAAGATGACCAATCCGTCCGAGATCGTCAGGTGTATGTTGACCTTCGGGAGTTGGATCCTCAGGTAGCAGCTGCAAAAAATGGTAAGGGCGCTGATCGTGATCACGCCCGGGCTTAGCTTCTCTAGGGTCATGCCTGAGAGCGCCCAGACGACCGCAGCGAGCGCGGCGAGCGAGACGGCGGTCACAAAGATATTGAGGGTGGTATCCTTTTGCAGCATCAAAAAGCGAAGCGAGCGGAGGTTGGTGCGGGCGGTAAGTTCCTGTAAAAGAGGCCTTTGGGAGACCAAGAACACGTGCGGTCAGGTATCCCGCACAACTTAGTATAGATAAACAATATTGATAATACAACAAAAAAAGTAAACAAAACGTGCTTTCTCAAATGCACAAGGGACGCTTAAAATGCCTCCGCAGCACTCTAAGCGTCCCTCGTGTTCAGGCAGCACGGGCCGCTGGACCCGTGCTTTCCCCGCCTTACTTTATTTCATCCCCGGACCGTCATCGCCGTTCGCCATGATCGCATTACTCATGGACTGAGCGGTGTCGCTGATGATGATGCCGTCTGAGATGAGTATTCCGTCACTGATCAGGATCCCGTCGCCGAAGATCGACCGGTCGGTACCCGAGCGTGAGAACAGTGAGCTCGAAGGGGTGAATACCGCTCCCTTCTTGATGCCCGGTGAACTCGACGCGGGCTGGCCGCCCGATAGTACGACACCGTCGCTGATAATGATGCCGTCGCTTATCAGGATTCCGTCGCTTATCAAGATCCCGTCACTTATGAGGATACCGTCGCTGATGAGGATCCCGTCGGAAATGATGATCCCCTGCGAATAGATCCCCTGGTAGTTAGTGATCAGGGTCGAACCCGAGATCGAACAGTAGCTGGGCACCATGCCCTGTGACCACTGGAACTTGGTCCCGCCGATCGTCGATGTCGGGTCGGGGGTGTTGCTCCCCGTCGTGAGCATCGGCGTACCCGTGGCGGGATTGGTTCCCATGTCCTGGCGGATCAAACGGGCGAGGCGTACTGCACCCTCCACGTTCAATTCGCCGGCACCCTGCTCGAGCATGTTGTATCCCGCGACCGGCTGAGCCGTGTACTCGAGGATCATCTTGACCATGTTCGGGGTCAGTTTCGGGTTGGCCTGGAGCAAGAGGGCAGCCGTACCGCTCACCACAGGTGCCGCCATCGACGTGCCCGAAAGGAACATTGTCTTGCGGCTGTCGTCAGCACCGTTCGGATTGAGCAGCTGCGGATTCTGAGTGATCAGCGTGCTTGCCTTGCCGTCGGTGCCGATCAGCTTGTTGCCGGGAGCAATGAGGTCAGGCTTGATAAGGTTGTCATAGACCTTGTTGCCGCTGGCGTCCGTGTAGTACGAACGCGTTGGCCCGCGTGAAGAGAAGGTGGTTACGCCGTCGTCGTCACGGTTGTCCGTGCCAAAGGTATTCGCCGCACCGACCGTGATGACCGTTGGGTCGTTACCCGGGCTGTGGATCGCACCGTAGATCTTGTTGCCGTTGGCGTCCTTGCCCGTGTTACCGGCAGCCGCGACCACAACTATGCCCGCGCCAGTTAGCTGGCGAACTGCACGATCCAGAGGATCGTTCCTCCAGGTCTCGACCGCCGGCGTACCGAGGCTAAGATTTACCACCTTGACGTTGTAGGTCGTGCGATTCGTGTACAGCCAGTTGAGAGCATTGATCAGTGTGGCCGTGGACGACTTTCCATTCTGGTCGAGGACATCGACGTTAATGATCGATGCGTTCGAAGCGATGCCGTTATAGTCGCCAAGGTACTTATTGTCGCCGTTATCAAGCGGTTTTCCCGCGTTGCCCGCGGCCAATGATGCAACGTGTGACCCATGCCCGTACGAGTCCTTGCCCTTATCACAGCCGCTCTGCGCTTTCGGGGTGGTCGAAGGATCAGAGAAATCTATCGACACAGCGATACGGCATTTGCCATTGTCGTCGATAAAGTGATGATGCGAACCCATGATGCCCGAGTCCACGATCGCGATACCTACACCCGTTCCGTCCAGCTTGGTTGCAAGGCCGAGCAGGTTCGGAAGAGCCGTTACAGCACCGAGCGCCCCATTCGAATTCAGCATGCCGCGTACGAGCGAAGCACCCGTTGTCGTCTCAACGTGTCCTAGCGAGGCCATTCCGCGGTCGAGCGAAAGGTGCTGGGCACTTTGAGCATTCGCTATCTGCTGAGCAGCGCGAAGCGGCATGTCGATGGTCATCATACCGAGTGCTTCCGCACGCGAATCGATGGTCACGCCATTCTTGTTGAGGATCGCTAAAAGCTGTGGATTGTCTATATCATCCGACTGGAGAATAACCTTCGCGGTCCTATTCTGGTCGGCACCAGCCATGAGCTCTCTGAGATCGGGAGAGATCTTGTCACCAACGAAAGGGTCGGCCTTTGCGACGTCGTCAAACGCTACGCGTTCAAAGAGCGGCTTCAGCTTCGCATCGCTGGCGATCTGGTTTTCAAAGGAATTCGCGTCTGAGGCACTCATTACGCGGATCTTGTTAGCTGCGATAGCGTCGTAAAGTTTTGCGGATACCCGGGCACCGAGCATCGGCGAAACCTTGGAAAAGCCGGCGATGTCATCAAGATAGATAACAGCGTGGTCCTTCCATGAGGCCGCTGTCGCAACAACGCCGTCAACGGTGGCGTCGAGCTCCTCGGCGGTCTTGACCGTGCCGAAGATCGCGTTCCAGTTAACGCGGTAGAGATGCATGTCCTTCGAGGTCGACGCGAGGCGGGCGGCGACTGCTTCCAAGACGAGATCTCTCGAATAACCCTTGTCGTCGATCAGGACGGCGTCCTTGCCGTTCTTTGACGCGAGGGTCTTTGCTAATTTGATCGTCTCTTTCTCAAAGCCGCGGCCGGAATCCGTTGAACCCGCTACCTCTATTAGGTAACCGGACGGATCGACCGTCACTTTGTTTTCGGCACGAGCCTGCTGCACAGGGGACGGCGGGGCGGCTTGTCCCATGGCGAACGTTGAGAAAAGCAGTGCCCAGATCAGCGTTAGGGCTGCTACTTGTGGTGTCTTCTCATGTCTCATAACATCGGGGTGCTCAGTTGAGCTGTCTAAAGTAAGGGGAGTTTCACCCGGGCTCCTTATTACAACCCCTGTGCCACGAATCGAAAACGCCCTCGAAGGCCCATGTTTACTGCTTTCCGTGATATTTCCTCTAAATGAGAGATGATCGCAGGTCAGCTGAATCGGTCAGCATGACCGGCTCTGTCATGATCAACTTGACCGATAAACACAAAAAAGCCGCCTGAGTAAGGCGGCCTTTTCATCACGTGCTGACAGCTTTCTATTTCTCGATGCCGACTTGCGACAGCGCGTATGCGTAGTCAAAGGCGATCTCTTTCAACCGGTCGAAGCGCCCTGAGGACCCGCCGTGCCCTGCGCCCATGTTGGTCTTAAGCAGCACTGTGCTCGGGCCTGTATTGAACTCGCGTATCTTCGCGGCGAATTTCGCCCCTTCCCAATACGGCACCTGGCTGTCGTTGAGCGAGACCTCGACGAGCATGTTCGGGTAGGCCTGCGCCTTGACGTTGTCATAGGGCGAATACTGCACCATGTAATCCCAATCTTTCTTGGTGTTCGGGTTGCCCCACTCGATCCATTCCTCACTCGTGAGCGGCAGCGAAGCGTCGAGCATCGTGTTCATCACATCGACGAAAGGTACCTGTGCGATCGCCGCGTGGAATGTGCTTGGCGACATATTCACGACGGCGCCCATGAGCAGGCCGCCGGCGGAGCCGCCTTGAATAACGAGACGATCGCTCGAAGTGTACTTATTCGCGGTGAGCCACTTGGCCGAATCCACAAAGTCGTTGAACGTATTCAGCTTCGTGTACATACGGCCCGCGAGGCGCCATTTCTCGCCAAGCTCGCCGCCGCCGCGGATCTGTGCGATGGCGTAGATCATGCCGCGATCTACCAGGCTCAAGCGGTTCGCGTTGAAGTTCGGCGGGGTCGACACGCCGTACGAGCCGTACGCATAAAGCAGCATCGGTGCCTTGCCGTCGAGCTTCGTACCTTTCTTCATCATGAGAATGACAGGCACCTTGACCCCGTCGCGCGCCGTGGCCCACACGCGGGTTGTTTCGTACTTCGTCTTGTCGTATCCCGAAGGTATCTCCTGCTGTTTGATCAGCGTGCTCTTTCGCGTATTGAAGTCATACTCATACGTCGACGCCGGCGTGATCATCGACGAATAGCCATAACGAATAACGGGCGTGTCGTATTCGGGATTCGCTGCGAGGCCCATCGTGTAGACGCTCTCGGGCGTTGCGATCCGGTCACCATCGCCGCGTTCCTTCGACTTGAAAACCCTCAGGTACTCTAGCCCGTTCTCCTTTTCCGAGACGACTGCCCAGTTCTTA
>JAFAOW010000202.1 GCA_019247455.1 Acidobacteriota bacterium
TCATTCTCTTATTTGTCGATGTACCTAGGGCTATCCATGATGCAGGTAATCTCGAACCTGAGGAGGCGGCCGCCCGATAACATTTGCTAAACCGTTCCTCAGGGCTATAATGATGCTTCGCGAAAGATCGATCAGAGTGCTCGACAACTCAACTAACAAAATTGTCACCATCTTTGGCGGGTCAAAGTGCAAACCCGACTCGGCGGAGTATATTGACGCTCAGGAGCTTGGGTCCCGGTTAGCGGAGGCAGGATTCACGATCTGCACAGGCGGGTATCTTGGGATCATGGAAGCCGCGTCACGCGGCGCCAGGGAAAAAGGCGGCCGCGTCTTCGGGATCGTGATGAATCAGTTCAAACATGAGCCGAACCGGTACCTTACGGACAAGGTCGCGACTGATCATTTCTATGATCGGCTTCAAAATCTGATCACGCGATCGGTCGGCTTCGTTGCGCTTAAGGGTGGGATGGGGACGGTTACGGAGATCTCGCTCGTTTGGAATAAGCTGACGACCGGCGTCCTTTCGAAGCGGCCTCTTGTCCTCCTTGGTGAGTGCTGGAAGCCTGTTGTTAATGCATGGCAGGAGAACCTTGTAGTGAGTGATTCAGATGTAAGCTTTCTACAGTTCGCTTCCAGCCCGGCGGATGCTGCCGAGATTATTATCGAACGAGCAAGCCGCGTAGTTGCGTAGCTTTTGAATATTCTCTTGTTTTGCTGATCGTTCCTGGAAATACCTGGTTTTGAACGGTATAGCCCAAACCATCCCGGCTGGCTCCGTGCCGACCAAACGACGCTTTACCGGTACCGGTCTATCACGAGGTGTCGGACTAGGCAGGATCGCAGTACTTCGCGATCGACTTGGCCCACGTTTCGCCGCTCACGCCGCCGATCCTAAGATACAGATCGAGCGATTCCGCAAGGCCCTCGAATTTGCCCGTACGAACCTCATCCAGCTGACATCCAGCGGCAGCGGCACGGCAACCGCCGATATACTTGACGTACACCTGCTTATCCTCGATAGTCACACGCTTACAGATCGCGTGGAGCAGCTCATAACTTCAAGAGGGCTTAGCGCTCAAGATGCGGTCGCTGCTACCGCCGAGGAACTTGCGGACAAACAGTCAGCCGCACCCGATCATTTGCTTGCAGAGAAAGCGCTTGATATTCGCGACGCCGCAAACCGGATCCTACAGGCGCTTGGAGGTAGTGAAGAGCCGTCTCCCCCAGAGGGGAGCGTTTTTGCCGTCCGCGAGCTGACCCCGCAGACCGTGTTAGAACTGGCCGCGAGAAAACCGGCGGCGATCATAACTGAACACGGAGGTTGGACGTCACACGCATCTATCGTTGCTCGCGAGCTGAAGATTCCCGTCGTTACCGGATTGCAAGGCCTCACGGAAAAGTTTCTTGATGGAACTGTTGTTCTCGTGAACGGAACGACCGGTGAAGTGATCGCCGAACCCGACGCGTCCGATTGCACGAGTCTGTCGATTTCTCCATCTGAGGATTTCGGATACTCGGCTGAGATAGGGCCGCTGACAGCGGCAGACGGGGTAGGTATAACTCTCCGGGTCAACGCCGATAATGTCGATGTTTATGAGGCCGCCGTCCGTATCGGCTGCCGGGGGATCGGCCTCTTTAGGTCGGAGATAACGCTTCGCGGCAATCGGGGATTTCCGACCGAAAAGGAGCAGTACGAGATCTATTGTGCGATCGCAGAAGCCTCCGGTGAAGACGGTGTGCGAATACGGACATTTGACGTCGGTACCGAGCAGCTTGCAGCCGGCGATTTTGTCGAGCGTAATCCGTCCCTGGGACTTAAATCTATAAGGCTTAGCCTTACGGAGACAGATTTTTTTCGAACGCAGATCAGGGCATTGCTGCGGTCTTCACATGGACGAAACGTTTCAATAGTACTGCCGATGATCTCCGGAGTGGGAGAGATCCTCCGCTCCAAAGCGGTCATCGAGGAGGAAAAGGCGCACCTTCAAAGGTCGGGTATTCCGTCCGGTGATCCTTCCGTCGGTGTGATGATCGAAGTTCCATCGGCGGTTCTGATGTCACTTGAGATCTGTGACCATGCCGATTTCCTTTGCCTCGGCACAAACGACCTTGTTCAATACCTGTTGGCGGTCGACCGGGACAATGAAGCAGTGGCCGAGTGGTACCAATCGCTCCATCCAGCGGTCATCCGAGCTGTCGAAACGGTGGCGAAAGCGGCAAATGCTTCTGACACTCCTGCCTCGGTTTGTGGGGAGATCGCCGGGTCCCCCTTCTACCTGCCTCTTCTTCTCGGACTCGGAATTCGCGAACTGAGCGTAAATATTCACTCGATCGCGCACGTCAGACGCCTGATTTCCGGCGTACGAATTGATGAATCACGAGAGCTCGCGGAATCCGTCAAGCAGCTCGAGACTTCCGCTGAGATCGAAACCGCACTTCGAAAGCATTATCAGGAGAACTGGCCTCACCTCTTCCCAGCCGGACTGCTTGAGAGCACCTATCGTTAGCTCGCAAAAACTAGAAAATCGGGCTTTTTGCGACTTTTCTTGAAGGAGAGTGTTCGCTTAAGTGCGAACCGCGCCAGCAAGAAGATGATGCAGAGAATTCCCCGCATACCATTTTTCCTTTTCGCATTCGCCTTAAGCGTTTTGTCGTCCGCCGAGAACGCCTCAGGCCAGTTGCGAAATAATCCCTATTCGCCGAGCCCGGTCACCAAGAGCCGTATGGCACAGGTCGCGGTCGTTGAAAAGGCGGATCAGCCGTCGACCGCCGCAATATCGGCTTCCATCGAGAAACCGCCAGCCGCAGCTCCAAAGGCTCAAGATGCAGCGATCGGTCAGAATGTACCGATCAATGCTAGACCGACCGACATCTATCATGTCGGCGCGGGTGATGTGCTGTTAATAGAGCTCAAAAATGCCCCGGGCGGCAGTGGCTATTACACGGTGGATCCGGACGGAAGCATCGATTATCCCCTAGCCGGCGAAACAGTCATTGTCGCAGGTAAGACGGCTGACAATATCGCATCCATGCTTAGATCAGCGATCACGCTCTATAATGACCCCGCTGTCGACGTGAAGGTGAGGGATTGGAGAAGTCACAAGATCACCGTCAACGGGCTCGCCGAACAAACCGGTGAGCGCTCGATCCAGCGCGACGCTGTTCCGTTGTTCGTGGTAAAAGCGGAGGTCGCCGCTGATCCATCGGCTACATCTGTGCGCATACACCGGGCAAGCGGAGCAGTGGAAAGTGATGTCTCATCGGACGATACACTCGTGTTTCCCGGTGACACGATCACCTTCGAAAGACCCCGTGCCGTAAACAATGATGCCGCGCCCATTTATTACATTTCGGGTGACGTCGCTCAGGCTGGGCAGCACGATCTTGTTACCGGCATGACTTTGCTCCAGGCGGTCACGGCGTCGGGCGGCAGTCGCGGGAACGCAAAAAAAGCGATCATTCGCCGCAAGGGTAACAAGGGGAATTTGATCGTCATCGAATTCAACATTCGATCGATCAAGGACGGCAAGGCGACCGATCCCGTTCTGAACTCGGGCGATATCATCGAGATCTCAAATTGAGTCTGCGTATTTCTTGGATTGTTCAACATTCTTTGTTATACTTTGCAGGCCTTGCAATGGAGCGCGTCAGATGATCGCCTCGGCAATAGCCGGGGAGGAAAGTCCGAACACCGTAGGGCAGCGAGCCGGATAACTCCCGGGCCCCGACACGTCGGGGACGACAAGTGCAACAGAGAATAGACCTGTCCTGAGCGATCGGGATGATGGGTGAAACGGTGGGGTAAGAGCCCACCGGCGCGTTTGGTAACAAGCGCGGCCAGGTAAACTCCTCGCGGTGCAAGGCCAAATAGGGAAATGCGGCATCCGGGCTGCCCGTCCGGTTCTCGATTTCGGGAGGCATTTCCGGGTAGGCCGCTAGAGCCCGTCGGTAACGCCGGGCCCAGACGAATGATCATCGCCCGATCCGTCGGGGACAAAATTCGGCTTATACGACGCGCTTCATTTCACAGGTAAAGGTCAATAAGCGAAAAAAGGAGACACGACCTTCCTATGGCAAACCGGAAAGGTGTATTCATCGGTGCATATGTGCCGAATGAGCTAAAAGAATCGCTGCGTCGCCGTGCGGCCCTTGAGCACCGTACGCTCTCTCAGGAAATAACGCGGATTCTAGTCGAGGCTGTTCATGGTAAGGGCCTGCCGGCTGGGAGCGTCGACCGGCGAAATGCAGCTGCAGTCCCTCGCCGGCGATCGACAGACCCACCGATCCGTCGACGAGCTGAGGACTTGCCCTACATTGCACCTGAAGGGAAAAAGAAATAGACTTTTGCGCTTGTAAGATGTGAAGCGCCGTCCAGTGATGGGCGGCGTTTCTTATTGCCTTCCCGTCTGATAAGATTTTCGCCAGATGGATAAGAATACGGTCCTAATCGCGGTTATCGCCTTGCTTGCCGGCTTCATTTCAGGATTTCTGCTCGCCAACAATTTGAACCGGTCGGAGATGGCCGCCGCTCGACCGCAGACGGTCGCGCCGGCGCAGGCACCGTCGAATTCGAATTCGCCGGCACCTTCTGATGACACACTCTCGCCGGACGAGATCAGATCAAAGATCGCGCAGGCTGACGCGGACCCAAATAATTTCACTTATCAGAAGAACTTGGGAATAGCGCTTTATCGCTATTCGACGATGAAGAGCGATACCAACGTTCTATCCGAATCGGAGCGGATATTAGAACGAGCACATTCGATCGACGCTAAAGATTTTGATGTGATGGTCGCCCTTGGGAACGCGTTGTTTGATATCGGCTTTAGCAAGAAGGATAGCGCGAGCTTTCAACGTGCGCGCGATATGTATCAGAAAGCACTCGCGGTCCGCCCTGACGATGCGGATGTCCGCACCGACCTTGGCATTTCCTATTACGTCCAGGATCCGCCGGATTACGCGAGGGCCGCCGCGGAACTACAAAGCGTCGTCAACGCAAATCCAAAACACGACCGTTCGATGCAGTTCCTTGCGCAGGTCTATATCAAGCAAAACAAGATCGCCGAGGCAGAACGCCTCCTGGCAAAGATAAAGGAAGTTGCACCCGGCAACGACGCGATCGGTGACCTTTCCGCGCAGATCGCCGCCGCCAAAAGCCCTTCTAAGTAATGCGCGAAGGACTTTTCATCCTCGCCGTCATCGTCCTTCTTTTCGGCCTGACGCTCCTCCGTTATCGTAAGCAGATCGGCGGCCTTATCGAGTTCGGAAAGGCCCTGAAAGACGTGAAGGCTTCTGCCGCTCGATCGGGTCAAATAGGATCAGCGACGAAAAGCGGCCAGCTTGTTAACTGTACAAAGTGCGGAGTGTGGATCCCGCAAAACAAAGCGATACATCAGAGGAAGGGGGAGTTCTATTGTTCAAACAAGTGCGTATCGGCCCCAGCGGAGCGCTGACCACATAAAGATCATATAAACTTCGCAAGGTACCAGGCTATCATTCGATCCCCGAAAAGCATCGCTGCGATACTTCCTATCCCGAGGAATATTCCGAAGGGAATTTGGGTTTGAAGACTGCGGTCCTTCTGGCGTGATACCAGCGCTATGCCCGCAACAGCACCCGTAAATGCAGCAAGGAAAATTGTAAGGATCGTCAGCCGCCATCCAAGCATTGCCCCAATACCAAGCAGCAGCTTTACATCGCCGAGGCCCATCGCATCGACGCCGCGCAACATCTTCCAGATCGCTCCGACGAGCCACAGGGAGCCGGCGCCGATCAGTGCTCCAAAGAGTCCTGCCGCCAGGCTCACCAGCCAGTCAGGATATCCTGCCGTATGAAGATAAACGATCGGTGCGATGCGCGTGTCCGAAAACATTTCGTGTCCGGGTAGCATCGGGAGAGCGATCCGTACGATCAGTGCAAGAACAAAAAGCGGATATGTGATCACATTCGGCAGGATCATGTGATCTGCGTCGATAAAGATCAACGCGATCATCACCGAAGCGAATACGAGGGCAACGGGTAAAAAAACGGTAAGACCGATCTGCCAAAATACAAGAACGAAGACGCCCCCTGTAAGAAATTCGATCGCAGGGTAACGCCATGCGATCTTCTCCTTGCAGTTCGCACACTTTCCCCCGAGGATGAGCCAGCCGAGTACGGGGACATTGTAGTAGAACTTAATACCCTCATCACAGTTCGGACACTTCGAGGGCGTCATCAGCGACCGCTCGTTCGGCACGCGGTAGATCACTACATTGAGGAAGCTTCCGATACACGCGCCGAGAACGAACGAGAGGAGGTATCCGATCCATTCGGGCACGCCTGTAACAGCTTCAAATGAAGCAAAAAGAAGGATGGGCATTAGTGAGTTGATCTAAGAAAACGCAGCGATCGCCGCCGCTACAATGATAGCGGACAACAATGCACAATGTCACCAATTATTCGTGTCGCGGACTAGGTATCATTCCGATCGTTAGGGGCAATGCTGCCGCGGATAGCAAACATAGCAGCAACTCCAACCAACGGGATCAAGCTCCACAAAACGAGAGCGGGGCGCCTGGTCGGCCCCCCGATTAGAAATGCCAGACGAGCTGCCCTCCCATTCCGAACCGTCGATCGAACCAGGGTGCCATCACCGGCTTCCAACTGAATTTGTTTGGGTCCGGATCGGCTGTAGCAGCGGGTTTGGTTTGCCTGTTCTTGCAAACGTAATTTCCGATCTCATAACCTACAACAGATCCGACCAGAACATCAGACAAAAAATGTTTGTGCCCGGTGTACCGTGAAACTGCTACAGCGGACGCGATCCCGTACGCGCCGAATTTGATCCACGGATTATCATCGTACTGACAGGCGAGAACAGATGCGACTGCAAATGAACTCGAGGCGTGTCCGGAAAAGAACGACTGTCCTCCTTCAAAAAAACGTCCTCGTCCTGCGTCGACAAATGGCCTTTCGCGCCCCATGCCGTACTTAAAGACCTGAGTGACGGCGGCCGTATCGATCAATGCCTCTGCGGCCAAGCGCCCAGTGTCTCGAAGTTTCTCGTTCTTGATGGCTTTTCCAAGAAGATACATTCCTGCCGACACGCCTGCGGTGGCGTACCCGCTGCCGATATAACTGATATCCCGGCTGACCTTCTCCCAGTCCCCCGTTGTCGGAACCGCATTCGCGGTCTTCCGATCTGTGGCAAATAAGACCGCCGTTACACCACCAAGGGGTAAGATCCATTTGAGGTCTCGGCTCTTTGCATGAAACGGCGCGGTCCATATCGCCTTATGATCGCGAACGATATCCTTGAAGAAATTGCCTGTCGTGGATCCCGCATTTGGTGAAGGCTGGGGCGTTGGCGATGGGGTCGGAGTCGTCCCAAAAATATTTATTGCAGCGAATCCCAAGATCAGGATCAATCCGCCTGCAAAAAGGTATTTCTTTAGGAATGAGCCTCGCATGCTTAATATGATAAACCCTTATTCGGATTAACCGTTTGTAATCCACCTCACCAAGCGCCCGCAATTGCATCTTTTTTTTACACGGCTTATCATCGCTTCAATTCAGACACAACTCCCGCTGACATTTGGAGGATCTCGATGAATATCCGAATCGGCCGACGCTATTCTTTCACTGCAGCCATCCTTGCGACCCTTCTGACAGTGCTCATCTCTGCTGAGTTGCCGGCGCGCTCCTTCGCCCAGCCGCCCGCCCGGCCTGCGGCCACGCCGGCGGAAGCAAATGACGACATACTCGACGCAGATGACGTAGATGACCTGCTTGCTGACATGTCGGATTCACTTTATGACCTGATCGACAATACGAATGCCATCCAACAGATCATCGATCGCTGGTACGACCGCGAGGACCTTGATGAAAAAACTCAGCCCGAACTGCTGAAGATGCTTTTTAGTGACGTTCAGGCCGTCGTTCGTGACAAACCGACACAGGACCGTGTCTGGGCGGATTGGCAGGAGGAATTCGGCGCGGACGGAAACGGCGGCGCAACCGAAGAGGAAGCAGCCGCCAAGAAGCAGGTAGCCGAATGGCTCGCCGAGGCAAAAAAGAACGAGGCCAATTATCGTACTTGGTTTAAGGCCGCGAACCTCGACCACGGATTCGATCCTGAGCGCGTAGCCGGATTCTGTTTCAAGCTGCTCAAAAACGATATGGACGATAAGGGCTGCTGGTCGCTCGCAACGTTCCGCGGGCTTGTCGCTTATCTTCAGATCGAGGGCACGAATACGAAAGAGGCCGACCTCAAACGCGTGGTTGCCTTCGGCAAGCAAGTGGCGTCTTGCACCCCAACGGATAAATGCGCCCGGCTAAAGGCGCAGTTGACCGATAAGTTCGAGGATTACTATCTCGATCAGATCGCACTCCAAACAAAACCGGCGATGATGCTGGCTTTGAATGCCGTCGGAGTCCAGCAGGGATATGATCCGGACAAATTTGCGGGCTATTGCCTTAGGCAATCCAACCCTCCCGACGGAAAAATGGGTACCTGCGACGAATTCGTGAAAACCACGATGTTCGCTTATTGGCGCTTCGTCAATAACCAGAACCAGGCCGCCGACAGAGCTCGTTTGAATGCCTTCCTCGACAAAACCGTTCGCTGCCGGCCGCCGATGAATTGTGTACAGATAGTTCGCGATCTCAAGGCGGCGGGAGCACCCGCGGGGGCGAAAGCCGCGAATCTCGACGCTGATGGCTTCTTCGACTATAGAAAGGTCTATTCTGCCTGCATGATAGGGAAGAATGCAGCTGATCCCTGTGCTAGGTATTCTTGTCGAAGCACGGTGATGGGTCAGATGTTCATGTGGGCGGCTCTGAACAACCCTTTTAAGATAGCCTCCGGGGGAACGAAGGAATCGACTCCGTTGATACAGGAGAAGCTCGTCGATTTTCAGAAATGGCTGACCTCGCTTGGCGATGGCGTGACCCCGCCCGCTAACTGCCATTAGGTCGCTCACAAATGCACGACGATTTAGCCGCTCTTTTACTAGCAAAGAGCGGCTTCTTCCATTATCCTAGATGCGATAAATCCTTGCCTCGCTAGAGATACAAGTGAAAACGACGGACATCAAAGATCCCGAATATTTCCATAAGGTCGTCGACTGCCAGTACGCGTGTCCCGCGCACACGCCTGTGCCCGAATACATTCGGCTGATCGCCGAGGGCCGCTACACCGAGGCATACATGATCAACTGGGATTCGAATGTGTTCCCCGGAATTTTGGGACGCACTTGCGACCGCCCATGCGAACCTGCGTGCCGACGCGGCCGCATTGACGAAGAGCCCGTCGCCATCTGCCGACTGAAGCGTGTCGCCGCGGACTTTCGTGATGATCCGCTGCCGTACATGCCAAATGGGCCGTTCAAGCCGAACGGCAA
>JAFAOW010000216.1 GCA_019247455.1 Acidobacteriota bacterium
AGACAACAACCCGGTGAAAGTCGTTCAATCTTATCGAAACGACTTCACGATGCCCGACCATCTCCAACAGGCAATCGCATACGGTGAACAGTCCCTGAGCTCGGGAATCATGGTTCCTGAGGTCTTATTGGAAATGGCGGACATTCAATACGACGTCGGCGATCCCACCAAAGCCTTTGGCCTTCTGGATCAAGCTGCCCGGATTCAAGGTTATGCTTCCGATGCCACGTTTCGCAAAGGCCGCATTCTTTTCATGATGGGGCGGTACAGCGACGCAAAGCTCTGTTTCCAACAGGTTCGGCCCGATGAGCTCAATGGCGAGCGGGTCTACGCGGAGGCTCAGATGTCTCTAAAGGATGCTGCGGTCTACGAGCGGCTGCCCCGCGCGCACGTACAATCAAAGTTCTAGCATGAAAGCCCAACCGCTTTGGAAAAGGACTTTAGCGTGCGTTAACGCCGTTTCGCTTTTTCTTCAAACGTCCTCTTTTCCTTTCGAGTTGGCCAGTCAGTCAGGCCCGGAAGTCCTCTCCAGTGCGGAGATGAATTCCATCAAAGGCGGTATGTCGGGTCCAAGAGAGGGGCCTCCCAGCGCTGCCGATTCAGTCGATCAGCCGGAACGCGGAGCGAACCAGCAAAATCGGCAGCCACCGACTCCGAAACCTTGTCCTCCTTGCGAAAAAGGTCAGAAGGCTCAACCGCCCGATCCCGTTATCCTCACGGGCGGCAAGAATTACCTCCCGTATACCGATATCAGCATCCCCGGCCCAGGCCGACAAAATGGTGTGAACCTGGAATTCCGTCGCTGCTATTCCAACCAGGACGGCTATTACGCCGGCGCAATGAAGGCCCTCGGGTGGTTCAGCAACCTCGACATCGCCATCACGAAGCTTCCGGGCAGCAGCCCGTACACGCTCCTCTTCCGCGACCAGGATGGCAGCATTTACCGGTTAAGGGAAACCGGCACCAACACCCACATTTACGAAGACTTCGGGATGCGTGTCGTAGACAGTTCAGGAATCTACATACTCACGAAACCTTTTGGAATCACTTACACCTTTTCGCTTGGCGGAAGCATTTCAACGATCGCGGATGGGGGCGGGAACTATCTGACTTACACCTGGAGCACGAATGCCGAGCCGAAGGTCACGAGCATCACCGACAGCGCGTCTCGAAGCCTGACGTTTGAATATACGGACAGCAAACTCACGAAAGT
The DNA here is from genome assembly GCA_019247455.1 of Acidobacteriota bacterium. Classification (GTDB taxonomy): domain Bacteria; phylum Acidobacteriota; class Blastocatellia; order Pyrinomonadales; family Pyrinomonadaceae; genus OLB17. The sequence continues at coordinate 1,214 of JAFAOW010000216.1, forward strand.
CACTGACCCGATCGGACGAGAGTGGCACTACGCTTACGGGCCCATGGGTTACCTCGAAAGCGTCACTTCTCCTCTCACGTCCAACACAACTCGGACCGTCACTTACGGCTACAATGAAATCACAGTCCTGGGGTATGTGAGAGGGCACTCGTACGACTCGAACAATATCGTTTCGATCACAGACGCCCGAGGCCACGCCGAATGCTTCAAGTACTCCGGCCTCGTGACAAATATTCTAGATGGCCCGATCGATGACGGTGATCGCGTGATTTCTCGTTTCCGAAGAGATGGGAAGGAAATCGCCTACAGCTACAACAACTCCGCTGGAACATCGAGCCTGACAGAGCCAGGCAAGGGCACGTGGTACTACCAATACGAGACGAAAGGCTATACCACCTCGGTCCAATTTACGAATGGACTTGGCCGGGCCTGGGCGAAGGCTTACGCCTACAATGCGAACGGTCAGATGACGAACTACGTGGATAGTGCCACCAATTCCTGGAGTTACACGTACGGGACGAATTGGAATATCGCGACGCTGAAGGATCCGCTCAGCCACACGCTCACCTATACCCTGGACACGAACACGAGTCGCTGGGCCACCCGGACCGACCGAAACGGCCATACCGTTACCCGGACTTGGGATGCCGAAACCGGAACTCTGACCGCAGTTCAAGACGCTCGCACTAATTCTACCTATTACACCTGCAATGCAGGCAATCAGACACTCCAGAGTGTGGATCGCAACGGACACACGAACAGCTTCGAATACAACTCGTACGGCGATCTAACTAAGATCACTGATGGCATGGGTAAGGAACGGACCTTTACTTATGACACCGTCGGCAGAATGCTGACCACAACCGAACATCTCGACACGAATACGGCTAGAACAACCACGTACACCTATGACGACGGCGACCGGGTGACCAAGGTCACTCTTCCCGATAGTACGGAATGGCACTTTGCCTATGACGAGAACGACAATCTGACTTCCGTCACCGACCCGCTCACTCATACAACCGCATACGAGTACGATGAAATGGATCGACTCAAGAGCATCACCGATGCGCTAAGTCACACAACGACCCGAAGCGACGAGTCGGACGGAAACACTTGGACCATCACCGATGCGGAAGGCCGCGTAGTGAACATCAAGCGTGATGAGTACGATCGCGTGATCGAGACATCTGTTCAAAACGGTGGCGGAACCTACGCTCGAACGCTCTACGAGTACGACGGGGAGGGCAATCTCATCAAAGTTACGGATGCCAACAGTCACACGACAAAATATGAGTACGACGCACTGAGTCGTTTGAGTAAAACGACTTACCCAGACTCTACTTATGAAGAGTACACCTACGATTACGAGCGCAATGTGCTGAGCTATCGGAATCGCTCCGGAAGTACCGTCAGCATGGAGTATGACGGAAACGACCGGATGACGGGAAAAGGCTGCCCAAGCTGCGCAGTGGCATTTCAGTATGACGATGAGGGAAACCTCACAGAGGTCGACGATACTACGGCAGGAACTTT
>JAFAOW010000226.1 GCA_019247455.1 Acidobacteriota bacterium
ACGCGGACCGTGAAGGTTGAGAACTGTCCGGATTGCGTACAGATCTGCAACTGCGAGACGCTGTCTGTGAGCGGCCCGTCGGGTATCACCAATCCTGGTGACTCGATGACCTTCACCGCGGTAGTCAGCGGCGGCACCGGAAACTACACCTACAACTGGTCTGTTTCCGCCGGTAGTATCGTCTCCGGCCAGGGCACGCCAAGCATCACGGTCGCCACCAATAAGGATATGGGTGGTCAGAGCGTAACTGCTACGGTCGAGCTTGGTAACGTCGGTGATCCGAGCTGCGGATGTCCGACAAACGCTTCGGAGACCGCAGGTATCCAGGCCAAGCCGGTTCCGAGTCTCGTTGACGAGTTCGGCCCGCAGAAGGATGACGAGGTCAAGGCTCGTGTTGACAACTTCTATATCCAGTTGAACAACAATCCGACGGCCCAGGGTTACGTCATAATCTATGGAACTAAGGCTGAGATCGCGAAGCGTAAAGCTCAGATCATGAAGGCCATCAACTTCCGTAAGTATGATGTCAATCGTCTGACCTTCGTGGAGTCCGTCACCAGCGGCGGTGTGAACACCAAGTTCTACCTCGTACCGGCTGGTGCCGACAACCCGAATCCGTAAACTCTACGCTTCAGGTGCTCAGGCGGGCACCTGAACATATATCTTGGGCGGTTGAGGCGTTCATCACGCGACCTCAACCGCTTTTTTCTTTGATTTTTGAGCCTTGTTCTGTAAACTAACCTTTGTTTTGCTAACTGCTCGTTTCCTCGAGTGTCCGGAGTTTTCGTCAACCTGTAGCTCTGTTTCGTCATCCTATTTGAACGAGTAAGTTTTATTACTCGCTCCCTGCCCTAAACGAATATGCCCAAAATGTTGACTGTACGGTTCGCATCTTCGATCCTTGTTGTTTTTGCGCTGTTGACGGCCTGCCCCGCGTTACTCGCAGCTAACGGCCCCGATGGGGCGCCTACGGCCGCCGATAAGTTTACGGAGTGGAATGTCGTTGGTCCCGAGGGCGGCGATGTCCGCGTGATCACTATCGACCCGCGCGATAAGAACCGTCTCTACGTGAGCACACTAGACGGCCAGATCGATACTTCCAGCGATGGCGGCCACACGTGGCGTCTGCTGGTAAATCTTAACCAGCCGGGGCTCATTCTGGATAACCTGATGGTCGACTCGCGCGATTCCAAGATCATCTACGCTTCCGGCCACCGTCACGAGGCCCCCGGCGGTTTCTTCCGCACGACAGATGGCGGCGCCACGTGGAAAGAAGCAAAGGAATTGAGGGCAGAATCTATCCACTCGCTGACGCAGTCCTCGATGGACCCGAACATTCTTCTTGCGGGAACGATCGATGGTGTCTGGCAGTCTAAGGATTCCGGCGCGAGTTGGGAGAAGATACAGTCACCCACGATGCCGGTCAACGTGGATTCGCTCGCAATGGATCCCCGCAATACCTCGACCCTTTACGCGGGTACGTGGTGGCGGCCTTATAAATCGACTGACTCCGGCAAGAGCTGGCGGCTGATCAAAGAAGGCATGATCGACGACTCGGATGTTTTCGCCGTGACGCTTGATCCGAGAAATCCGGAACACATTGTTGCCTCTGCGTGCAGCGGCATTTACGAATCGTTCGACGCGGGCGACTTGTGGAAAAAGATAAATGGCATTCCCTCACAGTCACGCCGTACGCGCGACATCATGCAGCATCCAACCATCCCCGGCACGATCTACGCCGCCACGACCGAAGGCTTCTGGATGACGACCAACGGCGGCAAGTCGTGGATGCTGACCACCTCGCGCGATCTCGAGATCAATTCGATCGCTGTCCATCCGGATGAGCCTGATCGCGTTTTCATAGGCACGAACAATTATGGCGTGATGGTGTCGAATGACGGCGGCCGAAACTTTACGCAAACGAACGGCAACTTTACGAGCAGGCTGACCTATTTCGTAACGCCCGACGATCAGCAGCCTAATCGCCTGTACGCGGGCACTCAGAACACGGCGACCGGCGGCGGCTTCTTCTTTGTAAGCAGCGATGCCGGACGGACCTGGACGCAAGGGCGCGGCCTGGATACCGGCCGTGTCCGTCCATTTGTTCTAAAGCAGGACCCGGCTAACCCCAACTTGCTCTATCTCGGCACGAATGCAGGGATCTACCGTTCGATCGACCGCGGCGTGTCCTGGACGGCGGTCACAGCACCCAAGCCGGTAGTAAGAAAACCTGCCGTTAGAAAGCCGACGCCGAGAGGAACTGTGAAGCGTACGGTATCGACAGCTACCGTGACACCCGCTTCAGCCGATACGTCCTCTCCAAAGGTCATTCCCGCGATCACACAAAAAGTGCAGGTCATCGAGACGATACCTGGTACCGCCGGCGGGCTTCTCGCCGCGACGGACACCGGCCTTTATCGCACGAATGACATCAATAAGGGCTGGACAAAGATAGATTTTGGTCCCGGACTCAGCAACAACGTCTATGCGGTTCACGTCGCACCAGAGCGGCCTGATACCTTCTGGGTAGGAACGTCAACGACGGGTGTCCTTGTATCGCACGATGCCGGAAAGACGTGGGAGCGGGTAGGTGGTG
>JAFAOW010000273.1 GCA_019247455.1 Acidobacteriota bacterium
AGCCCGTAACGCCGACGAGGATCACCGCTAAAGCTCCTATAATAAGGGCCGCAGAATATTTACCGCCGCGATTCCAGACCATACGCTCTCCGCCGCTGGCATAGCGTGCGGTAAGAGTCAAAAACGCCAGCAGGATGAAAGTGTTGATCAAATGGCCGGCCATCCAAAACGGCCGCTCGGGCGTGAGATTGAGGGCCGTATTACCGGTGAGCACAAGGCTGCGGCCCAGCAGTCCTTCAACCAAAACGAAAATAAACGCACCCGTCGCCATCCGCATCGCGGCCCGCGAATTTTCACTCCGTAATACATACCAGCGGCGCACCGCCCAAACGAGCAGGATAATGATCACGATCCCCGCCAAACTACTCGTCGCGCGATGTGAGAATTCTATGATCGTCTTAAGCTCGGGAGCGGACGGAATCACCTCTCCATTGCAGGTGACCCAGTGCTGGCCGCAGCCGTCGCCCGATTTCGAAGCGCGCAGGAAAACGCCCCAGAGGATCACCAAAAGATTCCATCCGAGCGTGAACCAGGCGAATTTTGCGAACGCCGACGGTCCTTCCTTCATCCGTTCCTAAAATAACACCGGGGCGGCAATGCTTTGAAATGCTTTAATATTAAGCGTGCCTGTAACCGAGCGTATTCGAATTGATACCCTCCTTGTCGATCGCGGTCTCGCGGAATCACGAACAAAGGCACAGGCCCTTGTAATGTCCGGGATCGTTCTCGCAAATGACCGCCGGATCGAAAAGCCGTCGGAACAGGTCGCGGTGGACGCGAACATCCGCGTCAAAGGCGCCTCCGTGGAGTTGCGGTACGCCAGCAGGGCCGGCCTCAAACTTGAGGCGGCTCTCGAGCAGTTTCACATCGATCCAACGGGTTTCGTCTGTCTTGATATCGGGTCATCGACAGGCGGATTCACAGATTGTTTGCTGCAGCATGGGGCCGCTCGCGTTGTGGCGATCGATTCCGGCACTAATCAGATGGTCTGGAAGCTCCGTAACGATAAGCGAGTTGATGTCCGGGAAAGGACGAATGCCCGTGAGCTCACGCCGGATCAATTTGATACAAAATTCGATCTGGCCGTTATGGATGTCTCATTCATCTCGGTTACAAAGATCATTCCCGGGTTGATGGATCTGCTCAAGCCGGATGCAAAACTGATCGTGCTCATCAAGCCGCAATTCGAGGTTGGCCGGGGCGAGGTTGGAAAGGGCGGCATCGTCCGCGAACCTGACAAGCATGAGCGCGTCGTCAGCAACGTGAATGCCTTCGCCGAATCAATGCGGCTGAAAAGTGCCGGGGTTATCGAGTCGCCTATCCTGGGTGCCGAAGGCAACAAGGAGTTTCTTGCTCTCTATGAACGGTGAAGAGACAAGCGTGAGCAAGACTTTTGTCGAGGGCCGCGACTTTTATTTTGAGAATGGACTAATGGTCCTTACCGGGACCTACCTTCTTGAACGCGGCTACTGCTGCGGCAATCAATGCCGTCACTGCCCTTATGGTCCTCCCTACAGCAAGAACACATCCATCTCATCTGAGGGCTCCGAGATCTCGGAATAAGACTCGGCTTGGGGTTCGTATTCCTGCTCTGATCGCTGCGCCTGAATGCCGTCTAGTTCTGTCTCAATTTCCACGACTGGAACAACTGATCGTGTTGTACGGGACGGGCGCCCCTCCTTTTTCGAAATGAGCTCCGGGATGGAAGCGGCTTCGCCGGCAAGGGCCGCCACGGTGCATTCAAACACGGACTGGATCGCAGGATCTTCATACTCCGTCAGACCGTAGTAGATATGTTTCCCTTCTCGCCGGGTCGTGACTACCCCGCAATTGCGAAGATACGCCAAGTGTCGCGACACCTTTGGCTGACTGTCACCCAAAGACTGGCATAAATATCCGACCGATACCGGCTCCGCTGCCATAAGCGACAGCAGTCGCATTCGCGTCTTATCTGCGAGAGCGAGGAACAACGTTTCCAGTGAAGCCAGTTCAGAACCCATCGCATTCATATTACGCTAGGCATATATGTCCGTCAATCCCCGCGAGTTATTGGTCGAATTGCAGAGTCGACAACGGTCGTTTAGGATTTAGCCATCATGAAGCATTCCCCTTACACCGAGGCCGTTCACGCCGGTGATGATCCGACGCAACATTTTGGTGCCCTTTCGGTCCCGATTTATCCGGCATCTGTGTATGGCTTTCCGGACACGGAGATCGGGGCCGCCGTTCACAATGAAGAGAAGGAGGGTTATTACTACGGCCGGCTGGGCAACCCGACTCAACGGGCGTTGGAGAATGCGATGGCGCAACTTGAGGGCGGTGAGGATTCTTTCGCAGTCGCATCGGGAATGGCCGCCGTTTCAGCCGCGATCTTTACGCTCGTGCGTTCGGGGGAACATATCGTCGCCCCGCAGTCGATGTATGCAACGACCACGAATCTTCTTCATCACTTGAAGGATCGATTCGGAATAGAAACGACGTTTATCGACGCGACCTCGGCTGAGAATTATCGAGCGGCGATACGGGCAAATACAAAGCTGTTTTGGGTCGAGACCCCAACGAATCCTCTGGTACTTATCACTGATATCGAATCGGTCGCCTCGATCGGTCGGGACAACGGGGTTACGACGGTCGTCGACAATACGTTCGCAACGCCATTCAACCAGCGGCCCCTCGAGCTCGGCGCGGATGCCGTCATCCACAGCGCGACGAAGTATCTCGGAGGCCACAGCGATCTCACCGCCGGAGTGATCGTAGGGACCCGCGAGTTCATTGCTGATGCGAAACACGGTGCGGGCAAGTTTTATGGCGGGAACATCGCGCCTCAGGTCGCGTGGCTTGTCCTGAGAGGTATCAAGACTCTTGCATTGCGCATGGAACGCCACAATTTCAATGCCCTGAAGATCGCAAATATGCTCGGCGACCATCCCAAGGTCAAGGCAGTATACTACCCAGGCCTCGAATCGCATCCCAATCACGAAATAGCGAGGCGGCAAATGCCGGGCGGATACGGCGGAATGGTAGGGCTAGATCTAGGCACCGTTGAAGCCGGAAAGGCGTTCGCGAATGCCGTTAAGATCTGTACGCTGGCCACTTCCCTCGGTGGCGTCGAAACGATCCTGCAGCATTCGGCATCGATGACCCACGCGCCCATCCCGCGGGAAGATCGTCTAAAGGCCGGCATTACAGATGGTTTGATACGCCTTTCGGTCGGGGTGGAAGATGTTGACGACCTTATCGAGGACCTGAATCAAGCACTCGACCAAATCCCGTAAAGCACAAAAAGGAGCCGATCGACTCCTTTTTCCAAAAGAATGTGCATTGGATCTAACTCTCTCTCGGATCTTCGCCTTTTGATTTGCTCATGACCGGCGCGGCCGATGTAGCGGGAAGCGGTAATCCTACTGCGTCGGCACTTACGAGCGGCTCGTCCGGGTCTACCTCTTCATGAGGCACATCTGCGATGATCATTTTGCCGGCTTGTTTGGTAAAGATCAGGACGTCCTTCCCCGCGTCAAAATCTACTTCGACGAAGTCGCCCGTTTCGACCTGTTCAGTTGCTACAAGATTCGAAAGCGGATAAACAAGAAAACGCTCGATCGCGCGTTTCAGGTGACGCGCGCCGTATTTGAGATCAATGCCCTCGCCAAGTAAGAATTCCTTCGCGTCTGTAGTGCACTCAAAGATAAATTTTGTGCCCGCGGATTCCGTAATGCGGTCCTGCACCGAACGCAGCTCGATATCCAAGATCTCCCGAAGGTGATGCTCCTTAAGGCTGCGGAATACCACAACCTTATCAATGCGGTTCATGAATTCGGGCGAGAACTTCCGTTTTGCTGCCTCGAGCGCCGTACGATAGATCTTCGTGTCGATCTCGTTGTCGGCCTTCTTCTGATCTGTCTTCGTCGGAGCAAAGCCGATCCCGCCGGAGATCATCTCAGACATCTCTCGTGCACCGAGATTCGACGTCATGATAACGACCGTTTTTGAGAAATCCACGCGGCGGTTATCACCAAGCGTCAGCGTCGCTTTGTCCAGGATTCCGAGCAGCAGCTGCCAAAGAGAATCAGACGCCTTCTCGATCTCGTCAAACAGCACGAATGTGAGCTTGTTGTCCTCGGTATGGGCCTTGTCGAGATTCTCCTGCGTGAGCATCGGCGACGTCTCGCGGTGGCCAAGGTATCCCGGGGGCGAACCGATGAGCTTAGCGATCTCATGTGAATGCTGGAATTCGGCGCAGTCTATCTTTACAACAGCGTGCGGGTCGGCGAATAGCACTTCTGACGCTGCCTCGACCACACGTGTTTTGCCCGAACCGGTGGGTCCGAGAAACAGCATCGTCCCGATAGGCCTCAACGGGTTGTTCATCCCGGCCAGATAGATCTGGAACAGACCGCTCATGCGGCGCACCGCTCGCTCCTGACCGACGATCAGCCCACTGAGCTTGTCTTCGAATTCCGCAGCTCGCGGGCTCTTACGGTCGGGATCGAGTAAAACACCCTTTTCTGTCGCTTCTTTTTTCTTCGCCGATTCCTGTTTCATTGCCACCTCGCTTGAGGCTGAGAGCCTCCAGCTATAGAACGGTTTATCAACTCGGAATTGCCGTGAGGTAAACGGCGATCCGTCGTGATTAATGATGATTTCAAAAGTGTTAGCGTTGGCTGAGCTTTAGATGTAAGAGGGTACAAGCTCAGAGGATGGCAGCGAGTATGAATGCCCGCCAGCCACTCATACATTTAGCACGAAATAAACAGACCGTGCAACAGAAAACTGCATTAAAAATGGAATCGCCGACACATTAAAAATATCGGCGATCGATTCGTAAAGAATTGTAAAAGTGATCAATCGTAATACTCAAGCCCCAGATGCGTGATCAGTTCCTCGCCCATCATGTGGCGAAGCGTGTTCTTGAGCTTCATCAGCTGAATGAAAAGATCATGCTCGGGATAGAGCCCGGGTGCTGTCTGCGGCGCCTTGAAATAGAACGAAAGCCATTCCTGCACTCCCTTCATTCCAGCGCGCTGCGCAAGGTCCATAAAGAGTGCCAGGTCGAGTGCCAGCGGCGCGGCAAGGATAGAATCACGGCAAAGAAAATCGATCTTGATCTGCATCTTGTAACCCAACCAGCCAAAGATGTCGATGTTGTCCCAGCCTTCTTTATTGTCGCCGCGCGGCGGGTAGTAGTTGATACGGACGACGTGCGAGAAATCCTTATAAAGCTCGGGGTAAACTTCCGGTTGGAAGATATGCTCCAGCACCGAGAGCTTCGAGACCTCTTTCGACTTGAAGTTCTCAGGATCATCCAAAACCTCGCCGTCACGGTTGCCGAGAATGTTTGTCGAATACCATCCATCAAGACCGATCATTCGCGACTTCAGGCCCGGAGCGAGAATGGTCTTCATCAGCGTCTGGCCGGTCTTGAAATCCTTGCCGCAGATCGGCTGGCCGGTCTTATCGGCTAACTCGACCATCGCCGGAATGTCGACCGTCAGATTAGGGGCGCCGTTCGCAAACGGAACGCCGGACTTCAACGCCGCGTACGCATAGATCATCGACGGAGCGATCCGCGGATCGTTATCGTACATCGCCTTTTCAAGCGACTCGATCGAGGCGTGGCAATCGGCTTCCTCAATGTAGATCTCGGTTGATGCCGCCCAGAGCATCACAAGCCGTGAACATCCGTTGTCGGACTTAAATTTGGCAATGTCCTCGATGAGCTGTTCGGCAAGCTCCATCTTGTTTTTGCCGGTTTTGATATTGTCGCCGTGCAGCCGCTTGACGTAATTCTGTTCAAAAACCGCGGGCATTGGTTTCAATGACGCAAGCTGCTCAGAAACCTGGTTTAGGAGGTCCTTGTCAAGAACACCGGCGTTCATCGCCGCTTCAAAGGCATTGTCGGTAAAAATGTCCCACGCGCCGAAAACGATGTCATCCAGTGATGCGAGAGGTACGAAATCTTTGATCTTGGGAACCTTATTGTCGGTACGTTTGCCCAGACGGATCGTGCCCATCTGGGTCAGGCTGCCGACGGGCTCCGAAATGCCGCGCTTTATGGCCTCGACGCCCGCGACGAGCGTTGTGCTGACCGCCCCGAGACCGACCAAAAGGATTCCTAACTTGCCTTCCGCGGGTGCGACCCCCGCGCCTTTGTCTACCATTGAATTCCTCCGAAATTAAGCAAACATAAAGGATAACGCCCGATACCGCAATAGGCAAATATTGCCCTGTAATCTATCAGACACATGTGACAAGGTCACTCAATGATAATCATTTTGGTCTCCAAGTCTCACCAAGGGGGTTCTAAGAAATGTCATTGGTCTATTGTCCTGAATGCGGTC
>JAFAOW010000288.1 GCA_019247455.1 Acidobacteriota bacterium
GATCCCATCCGTCGTTTCTACCCGGCAGCCTTCGAGTTGCCAATCGTAGAATTCGCCCGTTTCCAGCTCGACGGCTTCGCTGTCGGGCACGCAGATCTCAGCGTTCCTAAGTCGCTCCGCCGAGTCGATCGAATCAACTTCCGCGAATTTCAGCACGACGCGGTTCTGCTGAAACCAGTGGCCCTCAATTTTCAATTCACGCGTTGCTCCACCCGGGAGCACCGCGGTCACATTCTCAAGTCCCTCGAACCTATCAGGAAAATCGGTTAGGAAATCCGCGACAACCTCGCCGTTAATTCCTCTCGGCTTAGCGATCTTTGCTATCGCGATGAGGTCGTCCATCGATCGCGGTACAAGCCAAAGCTTGTACTCCAGACTAGTCTTCGACCAGGTCGAGATGAAATCGTTTGCCGTGCTTTTGACCGGCTGCGAAAAGAATGCTGCGGATCGCCTTCACCGTGCGGCCTTCGCGTCCGATGATGCGCCCCATATCGCCATCGGCGACGCGGACCTCGATGCGAATGTTCTTACCATCCGCGATCTCATCGACCTCTACGGCCCCCGGCTCGCCTACGAGCGAAGTAACGATCTTTTCTACAGCTTCCTTCATCTGCGTCGGTTATACCTCAGCCGAATCAGCCCCCGCAGACGGCGTAGCGTCCGAAAATTCCTGACCTTCAGCCGCCGGTGCTGCCATCGGATCATTCGCCTGCTCCGATTCAGCGACGGGTGTCTCCGCAGTGGCAGCCTCGGCTGCCTTTTCCGCCGCTTCCTTCTCTGCGGCCTCGGAAGCAAGACGATCAGCCTCAGCCTTTTTAGCGGCGGCACGTTCGGCTTCAGCTGCAGCCTTTTTATCTGTCCGAGCCTTCATCATCACCTCACGCTCCTCGTCCGTCATGACGGGATTGTTCTTGATCAGGCTCTTTACCGTGTCGGTCGGCTGAGCACCGACGCCGATCCAGTACTGGATGCGGTCGTGGTTCAGCCTGACATCTGCCGGGTCTGCGAGCGGATCATACGTGCCAAGATTCTCGAGGTACGCACCGTCACGCTTTGAGCGTTTTTCCTTTACGACGACGCGGTAGAAGGGCCGCTTCTTTGCGCCGAGTCTCATTAAGCTGATAGCTAACATAATTATTTGCTGCGAGAGGTTGATCCTATCAACGTCGCTTTTTGTGTCTTTTTTTCTTCCTTATTTTTCCTGAGGAACCGTTCGGCTCATCATCGTGATCTATCGCGGCACCATTTCCCAACATTCCCATCGGGCCGCTGCCAAGCATATTTCCAAGTCCGCCGGCCAAGCCGCCGGCCATTTTGCGGGCCATCCCGCCAAATAATCCGCCGCTGTTCATCTTGGCCATCATCTTTTTCATCTGTTCGTACTGACGCAAAAGCTGATTGACCTCACTGATCGATGAACCCGAACCGCCCGCAATGCGTGTTTTACGGCTCGCATCGATGATGCGGTGATCGTTCTTTTCCTGCCGCGTCATCGAGCCTATGATCGCTTCGGTTCGCTTCATCTGATGATCGACCATCTCGGACTGTTCGTCGGTTATCCGCATGCCGCCGGTCATTTGCTCGGGCAGCATTTTCATCAGCTTGGACATCGAGCCGAGCTGTTTGAACTGTCCCAACTGCTTCTGAAAATCCTCGAGCGTAAACTGGTTACGCGTCATTTTCAGAAGCTGCTCTTGAGCTTCCTGCTCGTCTATCTTGCCCTGGACGGACTCGACCAGCGACAGCACATCTCCCATTCCGAGAATGCGCTGCGCTATGCGGTCGGGATAAAACGGCTCGATCGCGTCATACTTTTCGCCGACGCCGACAAACTTCACCGGTTGGCCGATAACGTGGCGGATCGACAAAGCAGCACCGCCGCGGGCATCTCCGTCCATCTTTGTCAGGACAACGCCCGTAATGCCGACGCGCTCGTGAAATACCTCAGCGGAACGGACCGCGTCCTGCCCGGTCATCGCGTCTGCGACAAACAAGACCTCGATCGGCTTGGTCTCACCCTTGATCTGCTCAAGCTCGACCATCAACTCCTCGTCGACGTGCAGACGGCCGGCCGTATCGATCATCAGCGTGTCGTATCCGGTCTCTTGCGCGTGCTTTACAGCACCTTTGACGAGCGTGAGAGGGTCGTTAGTTTCGGGAGCCTCGTAAACAGGAATATTTACGGCGTCACCGACGACCTTTAACTGGGCACGGGCAGCGGGACGATAAACGTCAACCGAAACAAGAAGCGGCTTGCGCTCCTGATTCTCGCGAAGCCAACGCGAGATCTTTCCCGTCGAGGTTGTTTTGCCAGAGCCTTGCAGGCCGACGATCATTACGACGTTCGGCGCCTGCCTGGTGAAAACCAATCGCGACGAAGTCCCGCCCATTAAGGCGACAAGCTCGTCGTAAACGATCTTTACCACCTGTTCATGGGGCTTAAGGCCTTTCCAAACCTCCTCGCCCTCTGCCTTTACCCGAACAGACTCCACAAAGTCCTTTGCGACCTTGTAATTGACATCTGCTTCGAGCAGAGCCATCCGTATCTCACGCAGCGCGGCGTCGACGTGCTCAGGGGTCAATTTGCCCCTGCCGCCGAGGTTTCGCAGCGTGTTTTTGAGTTTGTCGGACAGCGAGTCGAACATATTTCCACCGACTATAGAGACAGCTCCGCCACAATAGTCGAAACTATAAATACTAGGGATTTACAGGGTTTGTGTCAATGTTGAGAGGCCAAAAGTACGCGGTTTACGGCCGCCGAAACCTGATCAATGGTTACGCTCAAGATGCACTTTGGCGTGCCAAATACCTCGCACGTGTAGCCGGGGCAGGGCTGGCACGGGAAGTCGCTGAAAACGATCTCATTCGGCGCATCGGTCCATGGGTACCAGGTTTCACGGCTCGATGAGCCGAAAATGACGACAGACGGCGTTCCGACCGCTGCTGCGATGTGGGCGATCCCCGAGTCATTTCCCACAAAGATACGCGCCTTTGAAGCTAATGCGGTGATCTCAGGCAATGAAAGGCCCGCGAAGGTCGCGATCGGCACGCCGGATCCGCGTTTGAGGTCATCGAGCACCTTCTGCTCGTGCCTTGTAGCGACCGCGACGATGCTAATGCCTTTGCTGACAAGAAATTCGGCCGTTCTCGCGAAGTTCGCAGCCGACCATTGTTTTGTCGCGAATGCCGCCGCCGGATGGATCAACGCAATTGAGGACTGCGCATCGGGCAGGCCGGACGCGGCCAGCCGGCGATCTATCTCGTCGCTCGCTCTGGCGCTAACGGCAAGCGAACTGCGCGGGGCTTCATCTACCGGCACACCGACCGCTCCCAATAACGCCAGCTGACGCTCAGCCGAATGCAGCTTCTTTTGGCCCCAGAAGCTCGTATCTCTTGGTACAAGGTGATTGAAGCAAAAGGCGTAATTGTAATCGTCGTAACCTATCCGGTGTCTGGCACCGCTCGCGCGCGCAAGCAGGGAAGCGGTATTGCCGCCGTGCTGATCAAACGCGATGTCGTATTTTCGCCGGCGGAGCTGCCAAGCCGCGCTTACTCGCGAACCGAATGTTTTGCCGACCGTTATCACACTTATTCCCGGAAAGCCATCGACAACGGGAGCTACCCAGTCTTCGAGGAGAACATCGATCTCGGCATTGGGGAGGAACCTTCTAAGTGCAGTTATCGAAGGAGTTAGGAGCACCGTATCACCGATCGAGCGAAGCTTTACGATCAGAATTCGCTTGACCTGTGACCAATCGATGTCCATGGAGCTGCGGCGAAGCCGCGGACGACCAAGGCGACATCGCAACGGAAAAGCATAGCTTTTCCGCAAATATAGCGGCAAGCCGCAAAGAGACTAATTCTTTTCTACAGTCGCTTCGTCGATGAGCATCACGGGGATCTCATCGCGAATGGGATATACGAGACAGCACTCGGGGTTAAGGCACTTGAGTCGGGTTTGGGCTTCATCGATCTGAAGCTCCGACTTACATTTCGGACAGCGGAGTATGTTGAGAAGTTCAGGGCTAATGGCCATAGCCATAAAGTAAAAACTAAAAACGAAAAACGCAAAACCGGAAGCGGGAAAATCTCCTGACAATCCAATTTTGCGTTTTTACTTTTACGTTCTGAGGTTAGGCGGCCTCCGTCTTCGTCCCGCACTCAGGGCAGAACTTAGCACCCGGGGCGAGCTCGGCTTGGCACTTTGAGCATTTTGCCTTTTCCTGCGTCGATCCGCATTCGGAGCAGAATTTCGCCCCTTCGCGGAGCATCGCACCGCACTTAACGCACGGGACCTGTGCGACCTCCATCTTGGCCCCGCAGTCAGCACAGAATTTTGCTGCAGGCTGATTTTGCTTACCGCAACTTGGGCACGGAACGGTCGCCGCTTGAGCCTGACCTCCGCCTCCGCCGCCTTGCTGCTGCTGGCCGAAAACATTCGCCATTTGGCCGCCAACCGCAAAACCTGCTCCGAGGCCTGCCCCGAGTCCGGCACCACCGCCTTCGTTTTGAGCAGCATCGCGTAGGGCGTCAGCCGCCTGGAACTGCATGTACCGTTGAGCATCGCCGAGAGCACCCATCTGGGCACGCTTGTCCATCGCTTCCTCGACCTCGGGCGGCAGACTGATGTTCTCGACAAAGAATTTTGTGACCTCGAGGCCCCAGGTAGAGAATTCCTGGTTGATCTTGCCACGGATCGCCTCGCCGATCTCTTTGTACTGGGCCGCGAGATCGAGGGCTGGGACCTTCAATTCGCCAAGGGCGTCCGAAAACTCCGTGACGATAGCCCGCTTGAGCTGTCCGTCAATATCTTCCGACTGAAAATGGGCGTTAGTGCCGGCAATTTCCTTAATAAAGGTCGCGGGGTCCGAGATGCGCAAGCTGTAGGCGCCGAATGCACGCAGCCGCACGATCCCAAAGTCCGCATCGCGAAGCATGATCGGGTTCGACGTACCCCACTTCATATCCGTAAACTGTTTGGTGTTAACGAAATAGACCTCTGACTTGAATGGCGAGTTAAACCCGTACTTCCATGCACCAAGCTTGGTGAGAATCGGCGTGTTGCCGCCGTCGATCGTGTATTTGCCGGGCGTAAAAACGTCGGCGATCTGCCCTTCAAAAACGAAAACCGCGGCCTGGGATTCACGAACGATCAGTTGGGCTCCATTCTTTATTTCCTGCCCGGCAACGGGGAATCGATAAAGAAAGGTATCCTTAGAGTCGTCCAACCACTCAATGACCTCGATGAATTGATTCAACGCAGCCCCTTTTATTTGATCCATTAAACCCATTTCAGAGAATCTCCTTGTCGGAATATATAACGATAAAATAGCACAGATTGTTCTAACCTGAATCCGCCAGCCATTCGAGTCGATCGATCGAGTTCAGGGAATTTGCCGTTCCCTTCCAACTGAGTGTTTGTAGCCAATAAAGTAGAGGAAAAGTAACATGGCGGCCGCTCCGGTAATGTCGAGGAGCACGTCATAAATGGATGATGTCCTCGACGGCTCGAAGCTTTGGTTGAATTCGTCAAGGCATGCGATCAAGATGGGCAACAGCAGGGCGAGCGAAAAACGCCAATTTCGCCACGTCGGCGACGCAGCGACCGATACGGCCCGACACACGAGGAACCCGAGGACGGCGTATTCAGTAAAATGAGCGGTTTTGCGAACGTACTGATGCATCGTCTGAATAGTATCAGGCGCGGCATTGGGCATCAGCCAGCGAAGGATAGGGCCGATTATTAGCGATGTTTCCGACATGGAGCCGCTTGGGCTCGAAAGGAAGAAGATTACTCCGGTCCAAATCAAAACCGGCGCGTAGGCCCAAAACCACACGCGCCGGTTCGATATGTTCATTATTTGGTGTTTAGAAGGACGACGAGGCCCCGTAGGAGAACGACATTCCGCCTCCAACGATTATCAGCAGCCATCCGACAACTGCCAGACCCCACTGCATCCAGCCCGTCTTTTTCATAATGCAGAAGATAAGTCCTGCCAAAAGGCTGAAAAAGAAAATGAGTACTGCCCAAAGAGCACCCGAGGTCTTACCCGCAACAACCATCAACCAGATCCATCCGACCAAAAACAGAACTAAGCCCAGTAGACTTAATATCGCCATTAGTTTTCCTCCAGAGTTGTGTTAATGCCAGCTTGAGATTTTGCAAACAGACCGCGTTTGCGTGATTCGAATCGAAGGTATTCTACATTGGTCTCAGGCGAATACCAAGTGAAAACAACATAGAAAAGGCCGCCCTTGAGATAAGGGACGGCCGCCAGAATGTTGATCCCTGACCCGCTAGGCCGCCGCCGCTCCGCTGACGACCTCGATGATCTCCTTAGTGATCGCCGCCTGACGGATGCGGTTCATGTTGAGCGTAAGAGTGTCGATCAGCTCGCCTGCATTCTTTGAAGCAGAGTCCATCGCCGTCATCTGCGAGCCAAAGAAGGATGCGGTCGACTCGAGCATTCCCCGATAGATCTGTGTTGCTATCTGACGCGGAAGCAGCTTGCCAAAGATATCGGACGCGGGCTGCTCGTAAATGTATTCTGCCTCGATACCTCCCTCGACTTCCTCACTCTGCTCCGCCTTTGGAATCGGCAGCAGCTGCTGCACGATCGGCTTCTGCGAAAGCACCGTGCGAAATTCCGTGAAGATCACAAATACCTTGTCGATCGAGGTGTCCTCGGTAAATTGAGCGATCAGCTTATTCGCGATGTTCTGCGCATCAGCGTAGCTTGCCTGGCCGCTGGAAGTGAGGCCGATGTATTCATCGGTGATCTGGACCTGACGCCGCTTGAAAAAATCACGACCCTTGCGTCCCACGGCGATCATAGAGGAGGACTTCGACTCGTTGTCCTTAAGGAACGCCTGGGCCGCCTTAATGACATTCGCATTGAAGGCGCCTGCTAGGCCCTTGTCGCCGCTGATAAGAACGATGAGATATTTGTCGTCCCCTCGCTCGTCGAGCAGCGGATGCGAGAATTCGCCAGCAACCTTGCCGCTCAAACCGCCGAGTACTTCACTCATCTTGCCTGCGAAAGGACGTGATGCAGTCACGCGATCCTGCGATCGCTTGAGCTTCGCCGCGGCCACCATCTTCATCGCCTTGGTGATCTGCTGAGTGTTTTTGACCGACTTGATGCGCCGGCGCATGTCTAGCAAACTTGCCATGTTTTAAGCTGCAGCGGCTGCCGCAGATCCCCAGCGGGTCGATTTGAAGTCCTCTACAGATTCCTTCATGGAAGCCTTGAGATCGTCGTCTATATTCTTCTTTTCACGAATTGTCGTGAGAACCGCAGGATGCGAGGACTTAACAAAGGTCATCAGCTCTTCTTCAAATCGCTTGAGGTCCTCAACCGCGATGTCGTCTGCGAATCCGTTGCTGACGGTCCAGATGATAAAGACCTGATCTTCAACAGCCATCGGGACGTACTGCGGCTGTTTGAGGATCTCAGTGAGGCGTTTTCCGCGTTCAAGCTGGTCCTGTGTCGATTTGTCGAGGTCAGAGCCGAACTGAGCGAAAGCAGCCAACTCGCGGAACTGTGCAAGGTCGATACGCAGCGTGCCCGCGACGGCCTTCATCGCCTTGATCTGGGCAGAACCGCCCACGCGCGAAACCGAGTTACCCACGTTGATCGCAGGCCGCACGCCAGAGTTGAACAGGTCGGATTCCAAAAAGATCTGTCCATCGGTGATCGAGATCACGTTTGTCGGAATGTACGCCGAGATATCGCCCGCCTGCGTCTCGATGATCGGCAAGCTTGTGAGCGAACCGCCCCCGCGTGCATCCGACATCTTCGCCGCACGCTCAAGCAAGCGTGAGTGTAGATAGAACACGTCTCCCGGATATGCCTCTCGGCCCGGAGGACGGCGTAGGAGAAGCGAGATCTCCCGGTACGCGGCCGCCTGCTTTGAAAGATCGTCATAGATCGTCAAGGCGTGCCGGCCATTGTCGCGGAAGTATTCGCCCATCGCGCATCCTGAGTATGGAGCCAGGAATTGCATAGCCGCGGGGTCTGAGGCCGATGCGTTAACGATGATGGTGTAATCCATCGCTCCGTATTCCTCGAGCTTCTGGCGGACTTGCGCCACGGTCGAGGCCTTCTGGCCGATCGCGACGTAAACGCAGATAACGTCCTTGCCCTTCTGATTGATGATCGTGTCGATCGCAACGGCCGTCTTACCGGTCTGGCGATCGCCGATGATGAGCTCACGCTGGCCGCGGCCGATAGGAACCATCGAGTCGATGGCCTTGAGGCCCGTCTGAAGCGGTTCCTTCACCGGCTGACGGTCGATAATTCCGGGGGCGATACGCTCGACGGGAAAATACGTGTCAGTCACGATCTCGCCGGCGTCGTCGATGGGATTCCCAAGGGCGTCCACCACGCGGCCGATCATCGCATCGCCGACAGGTACGCTCATGATCCGACGGGTGCGTTTGGCCTCGTCGCCTTCTTTGATCTTCTGAAAATCACCGAAGAGCACGCATCCGACCTTGTCTTCCTCAAGGTTCAGTGCGAGCCCGCGAACGCCATGGGGAAACTCGAGCAGCTCACCGGCCATGACCTTTTCGAGGCCATAGATCTCGGCGATACCGTCCCCGACCTTGATGACGGTACCAACCTCGTTGACGGTCATCGACGCGTCGAAGTTCTCGATCTGAGCACGAATGATCTCGTTGATCTCGTTAGCTTTGATTGCTTCCATTTTCTATCCAGTAATGAGTTGTTCTCGTAAATTCTCTAACTTTGTCTTGATCGAGCCGTCGTAAACGGTCGAGCCGATACGCGTCACGACACCACCGATCAGCGTCTCGTCAACAGAGTAGTTGACGGTGACCTTTTTGCCGGTCAGTTTTTCGATAGCGTCCTGAAAATCCTTTTGCTCGGCAGCGGGCAACTCGCGTGCCGACGTGATCTCAGCGGACACGGTACCGCTGCGTTCTTCGATCTCTGCCTCGAACCGCGTGTTGATCTCAGCCAGTTCCGTGAGGCGCCCATTCTTAAGCAGGACCCGAAGAAAATTCGCTGTGGTCTGCGACGGCTTGGTCTTTGCGATCAGTTGGTCAAGGACCTTCTCTTTATTGGCATGAGCTATGGCGGGGTTCGCGAAGACGGTCGCCAGATCGGGATTCGAGCTGACGAGTTCGCTCCACGCGGCCAACTCCTTTCGGACCGCCGTCACATCGCCGTGCGTCGTTACGACATCGGCAAGTGCAGTGGAATAGCGGCGGGCGACAGTTTCGATACTCATCAATTCAGCCCTCCGATCTCGCTGATACTGGCCTTGACGAGCCTTGCGTCCGCTTTGCCGTCGATCTGCTTGCGGAGCTTCTCCTCAGCAAGGCGGATACTCTCTTGCGCCGAAAAGCGGCGAAGTTCTACGCGGGTCTGGCTTGCCAGCCGCGCAAGCTCTGCTTCAGCCTGCGCGCGAAGCCTTTCTGTGTCGGCCTTGGTCTCGGCCGCAACACGCTTTTTCTCAAAAGCCGCCTCGTCCTTGGCCTTGGTCAAGATGTTCTCTTTTTCAGTCTCGAGTTGGGCAAGCTTGCCCTCAGCAGAGGTTAGGCGTGCGAGAGCAGCCTTTTTCTCTTCTTCCGCCCGGATCAGATCGGCACGGATCTCCTCACGCCTTTTCTTGAAAGCTTCAGGCAGGCCTATTTTCTTCGACGCCCAGATCATCAGCCCGACAAAGATCGCGAGATTGAGAAAACGCCACCCCTCGAATCCGGGAATATTAAGCCAATCGTTCTCGAACTGTTTGATATTGGCCCAGACACCAGGATTCGCGGTCTTCGCCGTCTCGGCCAGAAGCAAAAGGAAATTAGTTACAAGTGCAAACATTTTTTCCTACTTAAGAATGCCGGCTGCGATGCTGTCGGCGATCTTTTCTGCTCCTTTTTCGATCTCTGAACGGGCGGCGGCGGTCTGTTTTTCGAGATCCGCTTTTTCGGCCGCGATCTTCTCTGCGACCTCGGCCTTTACTTCGGCCAGCGTTTTCTCGCGCGCCGCGGCGGACTTCGCCTGTTCCTTTTCGATCAAGACGTAACCTTCTGAACGGGCCTCGAGCAGCTCTTTGTTATAGCGGGCCTCTTTCTGGCCCACCTTCGCATTGATCTCCTCAGCCTCGCTGAAATTCCCGCCCTTGTTCTTTTCACGGCTCTCCAGGAGGCGATTGATCGGCTTATAGAGCGTCCGATTCAGCACCCAGATCATCACAAGGATCATCGCAACGTGGATGAAGATCGTCCCGTCGGGAAAGAGCTGAATTCCGGCAAATGCCAAAAGATGCATGTCGTTTTTAGTAGATGGCCCTCACGGTCAAAACCTCTGTGAAAACCGCCTAATTCTCAAAAGATATAAGAGTATCACGCAGCCTTTTTAAGGGTCAAATGAGGTTCAGTATGCTAGAGTGGCGTTCAAAAAGAATGCCGTCTTCGACCAAAAAAGTAAGGGTCCGAGCAACGAGAAACCGGACGATCGAGGTCTCCGCATCTGAGGAGAAAGAGCTTCGTCAAAAGTTGACCTACGCAAGATCCATCAAAGGCGGCGACATCGAGAAAAACGGCATCATCTGCGGCAACGCATTCGAGGCATTGCCTCGGCTAGCTCCTGTGTCCTTTGATCTATTGTTCGCCGACCCGCCGTACAACCTCGCGAAAACGTTTGGAAAAGAACGATTTGGCTCGCTGTCGACGGGCCAGTATGAAAAATGGCTCGATTCATGGCTGCGGTTATGCGTACCATTGCTCAAACCGACGGCGAGTGTTTATATCTGCGGGGACTGGCGCTCAGGAAGTGCGGTCGAGCGGGCCGGATCACGCTACTTCAAACTGCGGAACCGGATCACGTGGGAACGCGAAAAAGGCCGCGGTGCGAAAGCCAATTGGAAAAACACCGCCGAAGACATTTGGTATTTCACGGTCTCGGACGGCTTCACATTTAACCTCGATGCTGTAAAGCAGCGCCGGAAAGTCGTTGCGCCTTACCGTGAGAATGGCCGTGCAAAAGACTGGAATGAAGAAGGCGGTTTCCGCGACACTCATCCCTCAAATATCTGGACCGACATCAGCGTGCCCTTCTGGTCGATGCCCGAGAACACGGATCACCCCACGCAAAAGCCCGAGAAGCTCCTAGCAAAGATCATCCTCGCGAGCACAAACGCGGGACATACCATTCTCGACCCTTTTGCCGGATCGGGAACAACGGCGGTGGCTGCAAAAAAGCTTGGACGCGATTTCGTCGCGATCGAATCGGACGAACAGTACTGTCTGCTCGCCCAAAAAAGACTGGAATTTGCCGATGCGGACCGTTCGATACAAGGGTTTTCCGGTGGAGTGTTCTGGGAGCGCAACTCGGGAAGGTAAGTTCAGAGTGAGGCTTTAGCTTGTGCTTTGGCCGACGTAGAATACAAGCGAAAGCTTGCACTCTGAACTTATGAAGATCGCTACTTGGAACGTCAATTCCATTAACGTACGAATGCCGCAGCTCGCCGCCTGGCTCAAGGCCGCCAACCCCGATGTTTTGTGCGTGCAGGAAACAAAGTGCGTCGATGAGAGCTTTCCGTATCAGGAGTTTCATGACCTCGGCTATTACTCCGCATTCTTCGGCCAAAAGTCATATAACGGCGTTGCGATCATTTCAAGACACGAGCCTGGGGATGTCGTCAAAGGGTTTCCCGACGACGACGAGGACTCACAAAAACGACTGATCGCGGCGACGCTCGACGGCATTCGTATCGTTAACACCTACATTCCTAATGGCTCTGAACTGTGGAGCGATAAGTTCGAGTTCAAGCTCGACTGGATCCAAAAGCTGCGGCATTTCTTTGACGAGAATTACAAGCCGAGTGAGAAGGTGCTCCTTTGCGGCGATTTCAACGTCGCGGCAGAGCCCGCCGACGTGTGGAACCCCGGCGCATGGGAAGGGAAGATCCACTTCTCAAAACCCGAGCGTGCGGCAATTCACTTCGTAAAACAGTGGGGTTTTGTCGACCTCTTCCGCAAGATGAATGGCGACATAAAGGAATTCTCCTGGTGGGATTACCGCGCCGGCGCGTGGCAGCGAAATCACGGGCTTCGTATCGATCATATCTGGGTCTCAGAGCCGCTCGCCGACCTTTGCAAAAAGTGCTGGATCGATAAGACGCCGCGACAACTCGAGAAACCCTCCGACCATACTCCTGTGGTGGCAGAGTTCGGCCTTTGACGAATCGGTTACAATTTAACAATGAGCACAACCGAATTGATCGAGCAGGCACTGAAGCTGGAACCGCAGGCCAAATTCATTCTTGTTGAGAGCCTCCTAAACAGCCTTGATCGCCCAGATGCCGCATTGAACGAGGTGTGGCTGGATGAGGCTGAGCGCCGCCTTGTCGCATATCGAGAAGGACGGATCGGAGCCGTTCCGGTCGAAGATGTGTTTCGCCGTCGTAAATGAAGGTCCTCTTCTCCGATCCCGTCCGAATCGAAGCACAGGATTCCGCCGACTATCTTGATCTCGAGTGCGAAGGACTTGGTCAAGTCTTCGAACAGAATGCTCAGCGCGTGGCAGACTTGATCAGTCGTTATCCGGAGGCTGCGGCACAAGAACGTCCAGGTATTCATCGAATCCTCCTGCATAAATTCCCCTACAAGCTCATCTATTCGATCGAAGGCGATACTATTTTGATACTAGCCGTCGCCCACCAGCACAGGGAACCAAACTACTGGGTGGATCGGCAATCCAAATGAAGATCGCCACTTGGAATATCAACTCTATCTCGACGCGGCTAGACCATGTGCTGCGGTGGACCACAAAGAATCACCCAGATGTCCTCTGCCTTCAGGAAACGAAAGTCCCCGATAAAAAATTCCCGGTCGCAAGGCTGCGCTCTGTCGGCTACGAATACATGGCCTACAGCGGCGAGGGTGCGTATAACGGCGTAGCGATCCTGTCGAAGTATCCGATCGAAGACGTTCAAAAGAACTTTCCGCGTGTAAAAGATCCGCAGCAGCGACTCATCGCGGGGACGGTTCAAGGTGTCAAGGTCGTAAACGTCTACGTTCCGCACGGCACGCGGATCGGCATGCCAAAATTCGAATACAAGCTCGACTGGATCAAGCGGCTAAGGAAGTTTCTGGACAAGCGGTACAGCGTGGACGAACTCGTTTTGCTATGCGGCGATTTCAACATCACCCCGCATGAGCTCGATCTTTGGAACATTCCCATATGGGTCAACAAGCTCCACTTTACGAAACCCGAGCGTGACGTTATACAGCACTTAAAGAAATGGGGATTCATCGACCTCTTTCGCTTAATAAACGAAGACGTTCAGGAGTACTCGTGGTGGGATTACTTTCACCATTCGTTTGATTGGAATAAAGGCCTGCGGCTGGATCATATTTGGACGTCGCCGCCGCTCGCTGACCTGTGCCGCGACTGCTGGATAGACAAGGATCCCAGGGGTTGGGACCATCCTACTGACCATGCGCCGGTCGTGGCCGAGTTAAGCGTTTGATCTGATCATTACAGACAGACCAAAGTCGATGTACAAGGCCCCTTCATTTCAGACGTGCACGTCTCTAGCCTAGCCGCACGCTCAGCATCGAGATGGACCCGCCGTCGAAACCTTCGACCGGAAAGCTGACCTCGTCGTCAGGCCTGCGCAGACCCAGAATGTACACAAGAGGCAGGTAATGGTCGGGTGTCGGTGCCGAGAGCAGCGCGTCTTTACCCAGTGACTCATAATCAACAAGCGGAATATCATTGCCTGCAAGCATCAGTTCCCGTGCCTGCTGATCGAATCGCAGCGCCCAATCAAACGGCTGGACTCCATGTCGTCCCCAGGCATAAGTGTGCAGGTTGTGTACAACATTCCCGCTGCCGACCACGAGAACTCCTTCGTTCCGGAGCGGTCCTAGTTTCTTCGCGAGCTCATAGTGCCATTCTGCAGGCTTCGTCTCATCTATCGAAAGCTGCACTACCGGGACATCCGCATCAGGAAGCACATGACACAGTACCGACCAGGTCCCGTGATCGAGTCCCCAATTCCTATCGTCAGGGATCGTCCCCGGCCCGAGCAACTCGATCACGCGAGCCGCCAATTCCGGCGAGCCCGGGGCGGGATAGCGAAATTCAAAAAGCTCTCTTGGAAAGCCGCCAAAGTCGTGTATAGTTGTCGGCTCTGCCATGGCCGTAACGACCGTCGCGGGAATATACCAATGCGCCGAAATACATAGTACTGCCTTGGGTTTCGCGATGGTTCGGCCGATCTCCGTCCATGAATCTGTCCACGGGTTTCGCTGAACAGCATTCATCGGATTACCATGACCAAAAAAAATGGCTGGCATCGCCGTCATTTGGCTTTGAAAAGTTCGCGAATGCGGATAAGTAACTGCGGGATAAGGGGTACAGTTTTGATGAGCGACCCGCTTGAGAAGGTACGCGTCATCTTGCGGAAGGTAGCAACCGCCTTCGATGAATAGGGCATCCACCATGCGTCTGGCAGCACGGCGATTCGATTTACGTGAATGTGCTGAGGCTGAACCAACTCCAGCAATCCCTCAGTGCCGTGAGTGCGGCCGCGGCCCGAATTCTTGAAACCGCCCCAAGGGGTCGTCCCGATCCCGTGTGTGTAAAGGACCTCATTTACACAAACTGAGCCTGCCTCGATCTGCTGTGCGACCCGTTTTCCTTTTGCGTAATCGCGAGTCCAGACGCTGGCCGTCAGGCCGAACTCGCTGTCGTTGGCTAGCCGGATCGCCTCTTCCTCGGTCTTGAACGTTGCGATGGGTAGCGTCGGCCCGAACGTTTCATCGCGCATTGCTCGCATTTCATTCGTGGCATCGGTTATAACCGTTGGCTCGTAAAAAAGGCCTTTTCCTCTCCCTCCGATCTCGATCTTCGCTCCTGCCCTTCTAAAGTCCTCCACATGATCCTCAACGATCTTCAGTTGTCGCTCTGAGGACATCGCCCCGATGGAAATGTCTTCCGTGTCACCGACGCCCTGCTTGAGCTGTCTTGTCTTCTCAACGATCTTTCGCGTGAGGTCTGCAGCTGCACCTTCCTGCACGTAAAGACGCTCGACTGAAGAACAGGACTGTCCGGAGTTGCAAAACGCGCCCCATACGGCAGCGCCGGCAGCTAGCTCGAGATTAGCATCGTCAAACACGATCATCGGGTCCTTGCCGCCAAGTTCGAGTACTGTCGATGTGAGATTCTTTGCCGCAGCAGCCGCTATTCGCTTACCAGTTGCGACCGAACCCGTGAACATTATCTTGTCGGGAGCCGCTTCGACGAGTGCCGCACCGGTTTCGCCGGCGCCGGTCACGACCTGGACGACATTCGCAGGAAAGCCGGCCTTCTCAAAGATCTCGCCGATCTTTAGGCCGACAAAAGGCGTTAGCTCGGACGGCTTGATCACGACCGTGTTGCCGGCCATGACCGACATCACAGCTTCGCCAAGTGGAATAGAAAAAGGATAATTCCAGGCCGGAATTATCCCGACGACGCCGAGCGGGTGATAGACGATCTTTGACGAGCGGCCGAGCAAAGCGTACAAACCGATGCCGATGCGTTTGGGAGCGAGAAGCTTCTGGGCCTTCTTCGCGAAGAATTGCATCAGGTCGAGCACCGGCGCGATCTCCATCGAGATGGCCTCGCCAAACGGCTTGCCCGATTCGTCCGAGATCAGGTGTGCGATGTCGTCTGTCTCAGCGAGGATCACCTCGCGAGCAGCCATTACAAGACGCTTACGCTCCGCAAATGAGGTCTTTCGCCACTCCTGAAAAGCTTCGCGCCCACGCGCCACGGCCGCTTTGACCTCTTCTGGCGAGGTCACGGTGACTCTTCCGACTTCTTTGCCCGTCGCGGGATCGAAGGAGATGATCTCATCAGACGCTCTAGGTGCCGCGTTCATAGACAGAATGGAACCACTGATAGGCACAGATCAACACAGATGTTCTGAGTCAAATATCTGTGTTTATCTGTGTTCATCTGTGGTTCAAAATTCTCACGTCAGCATTCGGCCGATCACGTCATAAGCCGTATCGATCGCTTCGCCGAGCCTCTGAGGCTCGGAGCCGCCGCCCTCGGCCATGTCGGGCTTGCCGCCGCCTTTTCCGCCGACGATGGGAGCGATCTCCCGGATCACGTCGCCTGCTTTTACCCTTTTTGTAAGATCGTCCGAAACGCGGACGATTATCCCCACCTTGCCATCGTCCTTGCGGCCGAGAACGACGATGCCTGACTTCAAACGAGCAAGCAGCGTATCCGACAGCTGCCGCGTGCCATTCGCGTCAAGACCTTCAACTACTTTTCCGAGCACTTGCACACC
>JAFAOW010000309.1 GCA_019247455.1 Acidobacteriota bacterium
GGAGGCGGGCTCGAATCACTGTCGAATTGCTTCAAGCGCCGATTCCATCAACGCATTGAACTGCCGTCGATTGTCTTCATAGCGCTTGCGTTGAACTTCCTTCTCTCCCCAGTTACGAACGGTGTTTGTGGCCACTACGATGGCTGCGCCATTCAAAGGATTGAGTACAAAGAACGTGGCAAATCCAGCCTGGTGTCCTGTATGACCGACGAAAGTCTCGGTCGCGCCTCCCGCCGAACGTGGCCACAGGAAGAATGACAATCCCATCTTTGCTGGTGGCGCATATGCGACTTCAGCTGGAACATCAACGACTGCTTTCCACATTTCTGATAAAGAGCTTCGACTCAGAACCGTACTTGATCCGGAATTGGGATGTGTACTAGCAAGAAAGGCGATCCACTTTGCCATGTCTTCCATGGACGCGTTAAGCCCGCCATTCGCCGTCGTGATTCCGGTATTGAACTCACGCCCGAAGGCATGAACCGAATCATGACCTTGTTCGTCGATGTCGATCGCGTAGCTGTTCGAGCGATATCGCTCTAAGTGATGTGGGCTGTAGTTGAAGTACGTTCGAGTCATGCCCAATGGAGAGAGGATGTTCTTCTGCACGTAAACCTGGTAGGGGTCGCCACTAAGCTTTTCTATTACTCTCCCGAGATAGATAAAACCAGGGTTCGAATATTGGAATTTGGTGCCGGGTTGAAACGACAGTTCCTGGTAAGGCAGCATCGCGACCAGCTGTGACCATTCGGTCGGTTCGAACGGCTGCCAGGGTTTGCCTTCCGTGTAGGGCCAGGTGGCGCTTTGAAAACCTGCTGTGTGCGAGAGGATATGCCGCAAAGTGACGCGGGCGATCGCATCGTTCTCGCTGTGGATGCGGCTCAGCTCAGGTACAAATTTTATGATCGAGTCATCAAGCGATAGTTTTCCCCGATCACGAAGCTGCATGATAGCTACGGCGGTTAGAGTCTTTGTGATGGAGGCCCAATGAAAGATGGTGTTGGCATCGACGGGCTGGTTGAGGCTTGAATCCGATAGTCCAAAGTCCCGGCGTATAACTCCTGCCTTGTCGATCCGGACATAGGATGCTCCAACGATTCCTTCGCTCCGAACGTAGTCGGCAAAAGCCTTCTCAAACGATGGCTTACTTGATTGTGGCCAAGCCGGAGCGGTAAGCAGCAATACAGAACAGGCGACCAGCACGACGAGGAAGCATTGAACAGCTGTTTGCCGAAGCTTCATAGCAGGAGTGTCCCAGCACATACCGCGTCGACATTCCCAAGCCAAAGAGAGCCGCGGCCAATCCCCCGTATCTGATCTGTCCCAACGCAACCAAGGCGTGAGTGCGTCAACTTCTCTCCATTTGGATGGTTGGGACCGTCGCGTTGTCGGCCTGCGTCGTCGTCGCCCTCCGTCGCAGTCGACCAGCTTCGTCGTCGGCCCACGTCGTCGTCGACCTCGTCGTCGGCTTGCGCCGAAGAAGTTCCCAGAAAAACGGTACCGATCATAAATCAGAGCTCACCTATGATAGGCGCGCGGATTTGAAGAAACACATTTGCCGACTGGATGCCGAATCGACTTGGGGCATCAGCCCGGTGGGAACCCAGATGGCTGCCAGAAAAGAGCTGTGTCAATGGCGCGGATGGTTCGATTTGCTCAACTGGGAGCCGAGAGAGATTCGGGAACCATCGTCGTGCACTCTGGACTGTCGTTTTGGGGATCATTTAGCTGAAGGTCGGATCAGCGTCGCAGTCAGAGAATGTGACAGTGATTCTTCGCCCCGTACGAACGTGCGTAACGAGGGCTGGACGAAAACATGCGATGCAAATGCCTCCTGAGTGCCGGACACTTTGGTAGACAATGCCGGCGGACCCTAAGGCTAGCAAATCCTTTGCGACTGCTTGGGAGCGATCGTAGCTGTTTCGATCAAGACAATCGGCATAGGTCGGATCATTTCGGATGTCATGAAAGTCGGCCCGAAAATCCGCTAAGTAGTCTTCAAATTTGAATGTCTCAGGTTCGTGCCATCCGATCTCCTTCAGTTCTTGAGATTTGCGAAAGGAGATTTCCGTCCGAGCAGTGACCAACCCAAGACCTGCATACCAGGCGCCGCGTTCGGGACCGTTGAAGCGACTTCCATCAGGACGAGCGTGGGTGAACGCAGCATTCACGATGTACGCATGCGCGACTCCGAAAAGCAGTTCGTGAACGCTGATGCCGGGAAGCAGGTTTGCTTCGCCCAGCAGTCGATCGTTTGTGGCGCTTTCTAGCTCGAGAATTTCTTTGAGCTGTTCCTCGTCGTCGGCAATTCTTGCGAGCACGCGCTTTTCGCTATCGCGAGTAGGAATGAGGCGATGTGTGTCGTCCTCACAAACGGGGGTAAGTTGAGGTCTCACCGACCGCCCAGTCGTGCATCCAGCAGTTGTCGAATCCGTAGTAGAGCGGGCATGCCACCCTGAATCATGTAGGCAAGAGGAGTTCCTCCTTTAAACATTGGGTTGGTGTTGGGCGATGTGACCCAAGCGTTGGCAAGCTTTGAACTGTAAAGAATGTTCAGGGCCTTAAATATTCCCAAAAGGAGTGAAATCCGGGTGAGCTCG
>JAFAOW010000241.1 GCA_019247455.1 Acidobacteriota bacterium
GCTCGAGCCTTGATCGCGTAATTCAGTTCACGATCTATGTATCGGACATCGAGTTGTGGGGGCAGGTGAACGCGGTCTATTCGCGGATCATGGGCGATCATCGACCGGCAAGGGCGATCGTGCCGGTAAAGGACCTGCATTTCGACACGAAGATCGAGATCCAGGCGATCGCGGCGGTCAAGTAATGGCTTATTTTTTTCCGCCAATATTGGTCGTGCTTGGGATGATGATCTATCAGGTCTCGCAAAAAACGACCGACGAGAACGCCAATCCTTTTGTGGTCGTGATCATGGCGTATGCGATCGGCATCCTCGCATGCATCGGCGGATATTTCCTGATCCCACGGCAGGATGCGGCATCGCTCCCGATGGTGAAAACTGCGATCTGGTCCGCGCTCGGCATTGGGCTCGGCGCTGCGGCGATCGAAATTGGGTTTATGCTCGCGTATCGCGCCGGCTGGAATGTGAATATTCTCCCGCTCATGGTGACGGTTTGCGGTGCAGTGCTGTTGGTGCCCGTTGGGTTACTCGCATTTCGCGAGTCGCTGTCGATAGCTAAAGTGATCGGGATGCTGCTGTGTATCGGCGGCTTGGCCCTGATAACGATAAAGAAATGAAGCTTAATATCTACCAGGTTGACGCTTTTACACGCGAGGCGTTTCATGGGAATCCGGCGGCTATCGTTCCCCTTGAAAAATGGCTGCCGTCAGAGACGATGCAAGCGATCGCGGCGGAGAACAATCTCGCCGAGACGGCGTTCTTTGTCCGAAAAGGCCATGAGATCGAGCTGAAGTGGTTCACGCCCGAGATTGAGATGGACCTGTGCGGGCACGCGACGCTCGCAAGCGCATTCGTGTTGTGGAATGAGCTCGGTTACGAGGCGGACGAGATCGCATTTGAAACCAAGAGCGGCACGCTCAAGGTCGCTCGTGATGGCGAGTTGATGGTGCTCGATTTCCCGTCGAGACCGCCCGAGACGACCAGCATTCCTGACGGGCTCACTGACGCTCTGGGAGCGGAGCCGACCAAGGTATTAAAGTCGCGCGATTATCTCGCCGTTTACGACACCGAGGCTGAGGTGCTTTCGCTGCGACCCGATTTCAAGGCGATCAAGGATCTTGGCGTTCACGCGGTGATAGTCACAGCACCGGGTGATACTTCGGATTTTGTTTCGCGATTTTTTGCGCCGACGGTTGGAGTGGATGAGGATCCGGTGACCGGCTCCGCACACTGCACGCTCATTCCGTACTGGGCTGAGCAATTGGGCAAGACCGAGTTGTACGCGCGACAAGTTTCGGCACGAGGCGGTGAAATATTCTGTGAGCTCCGCGGCGATCGAGTGAAGATGGCCGGCAACGCGGTGCTCTATTTGAAAGGCGAGATCTATGTCGACGCAGAGAGCGCAAGCGCGACCGCTTGAAGTCAGGCTTGCCGGGCCGGGCGACGAAGACACGGTCTTACGGTTATTGCTCGAGGCGTTTGGACCCTATCGCGAGCAATATACGCCCGGCGGTTTTGCGGATACGACGGCTTCAGCTGAAGTCGTTCGCGAGAGATTTGAAATTGGAAAGGTGTGGATCGCGTTCGCCGGCGACGTAGCGGTCGGAACGGTAACCGCACTGCCGGACGATCGGGGCTATGGCGTCTACATTCGTTCGATGGCGGTGACGCCAAGGGCGCAGGGAAGCGGAGTTGGACAGAAGTTACTCGAGGCCTTGGAGGCAGACGCTAGAGAGCGAGGCGAAACGCATTTGCACTTGTACACAACATTCGTCCTGCCGGGTGCTCAGCCGCTTTATGAGAAGAACGGCTTCGTGGTGACAAGAGAGACGGCGCCCGAGGAATGGCACGACATGGGCGGCGTCGAGATGGAGAAGATACTTAACTGATGTTATTGGAAGTAAAAGACTTACACGCCGGGATCGACGGCAAAGAGATCCTTAAGGGATTGAATCTTGAGGTCAACAAGGGCGAGGTCCACGCGATCATGGGGCCGAACGGCTCGGGCAAATCGACGTTGTCGAAGGTGCTCGCGGGACATCCCTCTTACGAAGTGATCTCGGGCAGCGTGACATACGAAGGCAAGGATCTCTTAGAGCTTGAGCCCGATGAGCGAGCGAGAGACGGCGTCTTTATGGCGTTTCAATATCCGGTCGAGGTGCCCGGCGTGTCGAATTCGCAATTCCTCCGCCTCGCCTACAACGAAAAGATGAAGCACCACGGCGGCGAGGAACTCGACCCGCTGGAGTTCAACGACTACCTCAAAGAAAAGGCGAAGGTCGTCGAGATGAGCGAAGAATTCTTTAAGCGATCGGTGAACGAGGGCTTCTCGGGCGGCGAGAAAAAGCGTAACGAGATCCTCCAGATGGCGGTGCTCGAACCAAAACTCGCGATCCTCGATGAGACGGATTCCGGCCTGGACATCGACGCTCTCCGCATCGTGGCCGAAGGCGTTAACAAACTTCGTTCAAGTGACAACGCGATCATCTTGGTGACCCACTACCAGCGCCTCTTGAACTACATTCAGCCAGATTTCGTCCACGTCCTTGCCGGCGGCAAGATCGTCAAAGAGGGCGGCAAGGAACTCGCGCTTGAACTCGAAGAGAAAGGCTACGACTGGGTCAAAGGAGCCGCGGGAACGCACTAGATCAAATGGTCGCGACGGCAAAGGCACAACAGTCAAATAACCCGACGGCCGCGATAGTTTTCGCGGTCTTTGCCATTGTGTGCGTCGTCACCTTTTTGCTTTATCGCGGATCGGATGTCGGACAGTTGCCTAGGCTGACGGGAAATCTCGGCGGGAGCCACTATGTCGGTGCTGACATCGTGAACGATTCGGTAGGAGTCTTTGTCGCCTGCATGATCGTCGTTTCGTGGTTCGGTGTCGGCGCCTTCGCGACGGCTCAGGTGAGAAATAGCCTCGCCCATTCCCGTCTTTTTCAAATTGTTCTCGACACTGCCATCGGTGCCGCAGTCACTTCGCTGGCTTTGTTCGTTACCGGGCTGTCCGGAACTTTTTCACTTGGCGCGGCGCTGGGGGTTTTGCTTCCGGGCCTAGTCTGGGCGCCTTTCGCGGTGGCACAGCTGATTGCTATCGAGTTTCCTGCGGAGTCTAAAAAGCCGCCTCATCGTTCGCTCATATCTGTCCTGATCGTCACGGCGATTCTTCTAACATTGATTTCGGCGCTTGCGCCTCCGATAGCCAAGGACGCTCTTCTATACCACTTTTCGGTACCAAAGGCTTTTGTCGCTCAGCATTCGAGTGGATTTGTTGGGGGGAACATCGCCAGCTACCTCGCAATGGGAACCGAGATGCACTACGTATGGGCAATGTTACTCGGAGGGTTGTGCAGCCCACGTACGGCGGAGGCCGCCGCTGGTGCTACGGGGTTCTTGTTCTTGCCGCTCCTTTTGATGACGGTGTATGGGTGGACACGTGAACTAAAACTTTCGCGTAATTGGGCTCTCCTTGCGACGGCCATCGTCGCTACTGTGCCCACTGCCTATCACGTCGCATCGAGCGGCTACATAGACCTTTCGCTCGCGTTGTATGTGACGCTCGCGACTTACAGCTTGACGCGTTGGTGGAAGGAGCAGTCGTGGGGTTGGGCGATCATGATCGCAATCTTTTTGGGTGCGGCTTTGTCCGTAAAGCTCACGGCGGTGTTCGCGTTTGCGGCTTTTGCTTTGATCGTACTGCTGCGGGCGAGAGATCAGGTCGCTACCGCTCCCGGTTTGGACAAGAAGGATGCCCCCGATAACACAGAGGCTGTAAGCGCGCGTTCGAACGGAGCCGGCCGAGCGGTGCTCAAGGGATTTGGTGCATTGTTACTCGCGGGCGTGATCGCGTCGCCCTGGTATATCCGCACGTGGATTGCGACAGGCTCGCCGGTTTTTCCGTTTTACATGAACATCTGGCCGGGGCATGCGAGTGGCTGGGACGTAGAGCGGTCGAATCTTTTCCAGGAGATGAACTCCCAATACGGCGACGTCGATAAGAACAAATTGAATCTCGTAACGGCTCCTGTTAGGGCCTCTATCGCTGCTCAGCCGGAACAACCGGCGAATTACGACGGCGTGCTTGGTGTGGCGTTTTTGATCGGCCTTCCGCTCCTTATCTGGGCATTGTGGAAATTCGATCTTGCGGTCGAGATAAAGATCGCTGTAGGCGTCGCTGGCGTTCTTTATCTGTCTTGGCTCTTCTCGAGTGAGCAATTGCGCTACTTGCTTCCGATCTTGCCGCTGCTTGCGATCGGTATCGTGGCGTCAGGTGAGGCGATCTCAAAGACCCGTGAGTCCTTAGGTAAGGTCCTGCGATATTCACTTATCGCGGCCAGCGCGTGCGGGTTGCTGACGAGTTTTGCCTGGTTTTGTCAGAAGGCGCCGCTTCGCGTTGTTCTTGGCGGTGAGACGCGGGATGAGTACTTGACGCGAAACCTTGACTATTACCCGTACTACAAAGAGATCAATACGAACACCGATCCTTCCTCACGTGTGTGGCTTATCAACATGCGGCGCGACACGTACTACATCGACCGGCCAGTTGTATCGGATTACCTATTTGAGGACTGGACCCTCAGGCAGATGCTGTGGAGCACTCGAAGCGTTGAGGAGCTTCGTGCAAGAGCGGCGGCGATGAACGTGCAGTACGTTCTCGCCCGTCACGATTTTTTGTTTGATTACGATAAGTCGACGCTGGTCGACGATAAACGATCGCGTGCGGAGAATGAAGCGAAGCTCAACATCGCCAAGGCGTTCCTGCTTGACCCGGCCCGCACCGTAAAGTCGGACGACAAATTCAGTTTGGTAAAGGTTTTTTAGGTAATGTCATCAGTTAGTACAGAAAAGGAAACGCATTTTTCCGCCGCTTTTAGGGAATTCGTCGAGGCTGAGGGGCCGTCGCCGATGCACAAGCTGCGCGTTGACGCGTTCGATGCGTTCAAGCAGCTCGGCTTTCCGCATCCGAAGCTCGAAGACTGGAAATACACTAACTCTGCCGCCATCGCCAAAGTAGATTGGAAGGTGATCGGCGAGGGCACGAGCACAGTTTCGCAAGAAGAAGCTGACAAGCTCTCAGGGTTCAATTACCGGCGCAGTGGATTTACGGCACTGAATCTGGCATTCGGGGATGTCGCATTCGTTCGAATACCGAAAGACGAGTCTGTCGAAGAACCCATCGAATTCGACTTTGGCGGCGAGGACGGCGTTGCGATCTTTCCTCACATCGTGATAGTGGCCGAGCCTGGCTCGAAAGCGACTGTCATAGAGAAGTATGGGTCGACGGCCCCTGGATTGACTAACGCCGCGGTGCAGATCTTCGTTGGCGAAAATGCGAACATCACGCATTATCGCGTGCAAAAGGATTCAGCCGATGCGTTCCACATTAGTACGACGGAAGTAACGATCGGTCGGGACGGACGATACGATTCGACGTCGGTAAATCTCGGCGGCGCGTTGTCGCGACACGAGATTGATGTGCGATTCACTGCCGAGGGCGGGGAAGCATGGATAGACGGGCTGTATATGCTTTCGGGC
This sequence comes from Acidobacteriota bacterium, assembly GCA_019247455.1. Classification (GTDB taxonomy): domain Bacteria; phylum Acidobacteriota; class Blastocatellia; order Pyrinomonadales; family Pyrinomonadaceae; genus OLB17. The sequence continues at coordinate 5,535 of JAFAOW010000241.1, forward strand.
TCCCAACATAGCGATACTCACTCCGTCATTGACCATACGGTGCCTAACTGTACGTCACATCAGAATTACAAAGGCGTGCTTAATGACAAGTCGCGTGGCGTGTTTAACGGCAAGGTTTTCGTCCGGGAGAACGCGCATGGCACCGACGCTCAACAGTCGAATAAGAACCTTCTGCTCTCAAATGACGCTCGCGTCGACACAAAGCCTCAGCTTGAGATCTTTAACGACGATGTAAAGTGCTCGCACGGCGCAACGGTCGGACAACTTGAAGACGAGGAATTGTTCTACCTGCTCACACGCGGCCTCCCAGAGACACTCGCACGCAATCTGCTGACATACGGGTTTGCAGAGGAGATCATCAGCAAGATCGGGATCGAGTCGATCAAGAGTGAGCTGGACGGCATGGTCCTCAACCGGCTCAATGCAAAGATATGAAAGCGGCAAAAGAAATGACGTGGGATGTAGAAAAAGTTAGAAAGGATTTTCCGGTGCTGTCGCAGACGGTCAACGGGAAGCCGCTCGTGTATCTCGACAACGGCGCTTCGTCTCAGGTGCCGAAAAGCGTGATCGATCGCACGTCGAAATATCTCTCTGAGGAGCACTCGAATATTCACCGGGGCGTGCACTACCTGTCGCAGCACGCGACGACAGCTTACGAGGCCGCGAGAGAAAAGGTAAAGCGTTTCATCAACGCTCGCGAGGCCGCCGAGTGCATTTTTGTTCGCGGGACCACAGAGGGCATCAATCTCGTGGCGCGGTCTTACGGGAAGAAGTTCATCAACGCGGGCGACGAGATCATCGTCTCGGCGATGGAGCACCATTCGAACATCATTCCGTGGCAGCAGATCGCGGAGGAGAGAGGTGCGACCTTACGTGTCATCCCGATGAATGGACGCGGCGAGCTGATCATTGACGAATACGAGAATCTTCTCAGCGAGCGGACGCGGGTAGTGGCCGTCGCACACGTTTCGAATTCGCTTGGGACCGTTAACCCGCTCAAGGAGATGATCGCGACCGCACACAAATATGGCGTGCCCGTGTGCGTCGATGCCGCCCAGAGCGTGCCGCACTTTCCTGTGGATGTTCAAGACCTCGATGCGGACTTTTTCGCATTTTCGGGTCACAAAATGTTTGCGCCTACCGGCAGTGGGATCGTCTACGGCAAGAGGGAATGGCTCGATCAAATGCCGCCGTATCAAACGGGCGGCGGGATGATCCGGTCGGTGAGCTTCGCAAAAACGACCTTCGCTCCAATTCCCGAGAAATTCGAGGCCGGAACGCCCGCAATCGCTGCAGGTATTGGACTTGGAGCCGCTATTGACTACATTAATTCGATCGATTTTTCTGAGGCAGCCGCTTACGAACGGGAGCTGCTCGAATATGCGACGGCGCGCCTGGCAGACATTCCCGGCGTCGAGATCATCGGGACCGCGGCACATAAAGCGAGCGTGCTGTCATTCACGATAGAGAATGTTCATCCACACGATATAGGCACGATCCTTGATCAGCAGGGCATTGCCGTGCGGGCGGGTCATCATTGTGCGCAGCCGGTAATGGAGCACTTCTGCGTGCCGGCGACCGCGAGAGCCTCATTTGCGTTCTACAACACAAGAGCAGAGGTCGATAAACTGGCCGATGCCGTTCAAAAGGTGATAGAGGTTTTTGCGTAAGTTGTCATTCATTTCGGCATAGTGGTTGCATAAATTCCGTCGTATGCAATCTGATCTTTACATCGCCCAACACGCCAATCTCCGGCCTGTCGCCGAGATCGCCGAGCAGCTTGGTCTTGGATCTGACGATCTCGATGTCTACGGCAGTCCGTATATCGCAAAACTGCGGCTGAACGTCCTCGATAAAATTAAGGATCGCCCTCTGGCCAAATACGTCGATGTGTCCGCTATCACCCCGACGCCCTTGGGCGAGGGGAAATCGACCACACTGATTGGCCTTGGCGAGGCGATGAAGCACCTCGGAAAAAAGGCTGTCGTCTCGCTGCGTCAGCCTTCGCAAGGACCAACATTCGGGATCAAGGGCGGTGCCGCCGGGGGAGGATATTCGCAGGTCGTGCCGATGGAGACGTTCAACCTGAACCTAACGGGCGACATCCACGCCGTTACTGCGGCGAACAATCTGCTGGCAGCGATGGTCGATAACAAACTCCTGCGCGGCAATCCGCTGAACATCAATCCGCACAGCATTACTTGGCGGCGGGTGGTCGACACAAATGACCGAGCGTTACGCAAGATCATCATTGGGCTTGGAGGTAGGATGGAAGGCGGCATCCCCCGCGAGACGGGATTCGACATTACGGTTGCATCTGAAGTGATGGCCGTCCTTGCCCTTACCACCTCGCTCCAGGACATGCGGCAGCGGTTTGCGCGGATCGTGGTGGGAATGACCCACGACAAAACGCCTGTTACCGCAGAGGAGATCGGTGCGGCCGGCGCGATGACCGTATTGATGCGCGATGCAATCCGCCCGACTCTGATGCAGACGCTTGAGAACACACCTGCGCTCGTTCACGCAGGCCCATTCGCGAATGTGGCGCACGGCAACAGCAGCATTCTTGCCGACCTGATCGGTGCGAAAACGAGCGACTACCTCTTCACCGAATCTGGTTTTGGCGCAGATATCGGAGCCGAGAAATTCTTCAACATAAAGTGCCGTTACTCGGGCCTTAAGCCTGACGCCTGCGTTATCGTCGCCACGATCCGGGCTCTGAAATCACACTCCGGCAAGTATAAGATCGTTGCAGGGAAGCCGCTTCCGGCCGAAATTCTGCGGAACAATGTGGCGGACGTTGAAGCCGGCGCATCGAACTTGAGGAAACAAATCGACAACGTTCGTCTTCATGGTGTCACTCCAGTGGTGGCAATAAACGCTTTCGAGACTGACCATCAGGATGAGATCGACGCTGTCAAACGAATTGCGATCGAATCCGGAGCCCTTGGTGCGGCGGTTTCGACGCACTGGGCGGATGGCGGGAAAGGAGCCATCGAGCTTGCTGAAATGGTGATCGACGCGGCCGATCAGCCGGGCCAATTCAAATTCCTATATGACCTCGATCAACCTATCAAGGACAAGATCGCGACGATCGCCACCAAGGTCTACGGGGCCGAGGACGTATCGTATACAGCCCAGGCAGATCAGCAGATCAGAGATTACGAGGCGAATGGCTTTGGCAGCCTGCCGATCTGTATGGCAAAGACGCATTTGAGTTTAAGCCATGACCCCGCGCTGAAAGGAGCTCCGACCGGGTTCACATTGCCTGTTCGCGAGGTCAGGGCCAGTGTCGGCGCCGGTTTTATTTACCCTGTCTGCGGCGACATGCGCACTATGCCGGCCCTTCCGGAACATCCCGCGGCAGAGCGGGTGGATATAGACGGTAACGGGAATATTATCGGCTTGTTCTGACAATGACGCCGCTGGTTCGGAGGGGTAAAATAAGAGAATGATAAGGCTTCGGGAATGGCGCGGGACCGGCGGCTTGGTCGTATTTTGCCTATGGATCGCGTTGAGCTCCGCATGCGGAAATTCTGCGGCCGGCGACGGAGGCAAATCCGTCAATTCAACGCCTGACGTCACAGCGACGCCAGCGCCCAGCAGCGCGAAGACCGTAACGATCGAGTCACCGGACGGTGTAAAGATCGTCGGTTCGATGTTTGCCCCAAACAAGCCGAATTCACCCGCCGTCCTGATGATGCACCAATGGCAGAATGACCGGCATTCGTACGATGATCTTGCGGCCAAGATGCAGAGCAAAGGGTTTGCAGTACTGACCATCGACGGTCGAGGTTTTGGCGAGTCGACAAAAAAAACAGACGGCGCCGCTGTCGCGGCTGGCCGGACCGACGCTGATGTGAAAGGAATGTTGAGCGACGTCGATTCGGCCTTTACTTATTTGTCGAAACAGCCCAATGTCGATCCGAAACGCGTTGGGATAATAGGGGCGTCGTATGCAAGCAGTCTCGCGATAATCTACGCTGCCGACCATCCGGGAGTCGCAGCGGTTGCACTCTTGTCGCCGGGTATCGATTATTTCGGCAATATTCCGACCGAGCCAGCGGTGAAAAAATATGGAAATCGTCCACTTTTATTCATCGCCGCTGAGGATGATAAGGCGTCAGCCGATGCCGTTCGGCAACTCGACCCCGGTGAAGCCGGCTCTCGCAAATATCCGCAGCACATCCTCCAGTCCGGCGGGCATGGGACCGCGCTGCTCGCGGGTAACGCTGTACAGGACCTTACCGATTTCTTTTCCGAGGCGTTCAACTCGGCCAACATGAATGTCAGATCTTAACGAGCTTTACCAGGAGACCATCCTGGAACATAACAAGAACCCGCGGAACTTTCGAGAGATCGAGGATGCCGACAAGAAGGCTCTTGGGAACAATCCCTTGTGCGGCGACGCGCTTCAAGTGTATTTGAAACTAGATGGCGACATAGTCAAGGACGTTGCGTTCAAGGGCTCCGGGTGCGCGATCTCTAAAGCGTCCGCCTCGATGATGACGCAGACCGTAAAAGGCAAGACCCGCGACGAGGTGCAGATACTTTTCGACGAATTTCACAAGATGGTCACCGGCGAACTCAACGCCGAAACGGACGAGAATCATCTCGGCAAATTGAAGATATTTGCGGGCGTCCTGGAGTTCCCGGCGCGCGTCAAATGTGCGAGCTTGAGCTGGCATACTCTCAGTGCTGCGCTTCAGGGCGACGATAGTGTCTCGACCGAATAGTGCAAAAACTGCCGGTCTGAGCGTTCCAATGTTAGGTATGTTTAGGACCCTCAGTTTATTTTTCGCTTTCTTGCTGCTCACCCACACGGCTTTCTCCGAGATCTCCGACGCTGATTACCAAAAGCACGCAAGCGAGCTAAAAACAAAGCTTAAAGATCGCGAATTCACCGTGATGACCGCGCGGCCCTTTATCGTGGTGGGTGACGAATCGCCGGAACGTGTCGCTCTGTGGGCGACTGAGGTCGTCAGCGGGACAGTCGTCCGTCTCAAACAGGATTATTTCGCCAAGGATCCGGATCAGATACTTGAGATCTGGCTCCTTAAGGATAACGACTCGTATCGGAAGCACGCGAAAGAGTTTTTCAACGATGAACCAGACACGCCGTACGGATATTATTCCTCGTCACATAAGGCCCTCATTATGAACATTTCTACGGGCGGCGGGACGCTCGTTCACGAGATCGTGCACCCATTCGTCGAGGCGAATTTCCCGAATTGTCCGGCATGGTTCAACGAAGGGCTGGGTTCGTTGTACGAACAATCAGGAACCGTCGACGGGCACATATACGGCTATACCAATTGGCGGCTTCGGGGTTTGCAAGATGGACTTGCGAAGAAGGTAGTACCGTCCTTCGCAACTTTGACCTCGATGAGCGACCGCGAATTCTATAACGAGGATACTGGGACCAACTACGCCGAGGCACGCTACCTGTTGTACTACCTGCAGGAGAAAGGGCTTCTTCGAAAGTACTACAAGGAATTCCTAGCTCACGCAAAAACCGATCCGACAGGCTATAAGACCCTCCAGTCCGTACTCGCCGTTCGTGATATGGCAGCCTTTCAGAAACGTTGGGAGTCTTTCGTACTGAGCCTCACCTTCTGACTGGCCGAATCAGATCAACTCGATCCTTTGAGCCATAGCGATGTCAGCGTCGGTGATCCCGCCGCGGTCATGCGTTGAAAGCGCGATCTCAGCGTAGCCCCAGCCAAATGTAATGTCCGGGTGATGGTCCGCGCGGTTGGCGATCTTCGCGATGCGCTTTACAAATCCGTAACTTGCGTCAAAATCCTCAAATTCAAAGCGCTTTCTGAGTACGCTTCGCTTCGTGCTCCAGCCCGGGATGGTCTTGAGTGCCGCTTTTAGCTCCGGAGCAGTCAATAATCTACGTTCCATTCGTTTTAGCCCCCGTTCATTTTCGCTATACTTATAGTTTTTAAGGTAGTCGTAATATGCGGTCCTGGTCAATTTTCTTCGTTGTTTTGATGGTTTTTGGGGCTATCGGATGTCAGCGCACTCCTTCGACGCCGTTTGAGACGTTCCGCACGTACACGAAGGCGATCAAGGCGAAGGACACGAAGGCGATGCGAGTACTTCTATCGAACGCGACCCTAAAAATGTACGAGCAGGAAGCAAAGGAACAGCGGTCGACCGTCGATGAAGTAATGAAACGCCAGACCCTCTTCGGCGAAAATCAGACGAGCGTTGATTACCGTAATGAGAAGATAGACGGTGACAAGGCGACGCTTGAAGTCAAAGACACCTATGGGACCTGGCAAACGGTACCTTTCGTAAAAGAAGACGGCGACTGGAAGCTCGATATGGCTGGAATGCGCGACCAGATGATCCAGTATGGTGAGGAGAGCGACAAAAAGATAGACGACCTTATCAACGGCGGCTCACCCAGGCCGTAAGTTCCCGGAGTTATTAACGAGTGTCATTGATCAAACCTTTCAGTGCATTAAGGCCGGGGCCTGAAAATGCAAAGAGCGTCGCCTGTGTCCCTTACGACGTGGTGTACGAATCCGAGGTGCGTGAGTACATCAGTAAGAACCCCTTGAGTTTCTTGCGAGTGACCCGTGCGGAGGCCGAATTCCCGGCGGGTTCTCATCCCGATCCGTCCAAAGTGTTCGACCGCGCGCTGGAGAATTTTGAGTGGTTTATCCGGGAGAGGATCCTGAGCCAAACGGACGAGGACGAGCTGTATGTCTATCAGCTTCAGTCCGGTAATCATTGTCAGACGGGCGTCGTCGGCTGCTGCGCGATCGACGAGTATGAGGCGGGCAGGATCAAAAAGCATGAGAATGTCCGGCCCGATAAGGTCGAGGACCGGACAGCGCATCTGCTCGCCCTCGGCGCACAGACGGGCCTGATATTCCTCGGCTTTAGGGGGACCACTCGGATATCCGAACTGATTCAAAGCACCATTGCGGCTGCACCGTTATTCGAATTCGAATGCCCGGAGGGGCTCATGCAGCGTGTCTGGAGGGTGTCGAATGCGCAGTCCTACATCGACGCGTTTGCCGAGGTCGAGTCTCTTTACATTGCCGATGGGCACCATCGTATAGAGAGTGCAAAACGCGCTCGGGCCGTCCGTCGGGCCGCGAATCCTAACCACACGGGCCGCGAGGCGTACAATTACGTTGTGACCGGGATGTTTCCCGCTGAGGACCTTCGGATTCTGGCGTACAATCGGGTCGTAAAGGACCTCAATGGGGTGTCCGAGGCGGAACTTCTGGAAAGGATCGGCAAGAGGTTCGAGTTTACAGAGACTGGCGAAAAGGTGCCTCATAGAAAAGGCGAAATGTTCCTTTACCTCCCGGGACGCTGGTTCAAGCTGCGTTTTACGGGTGAGATATCGCCTGACTCACACCCGATCGAACGTCTTGACGTGACAATTCTTCATGACCAGATCCTGAATCCGATCCTGGGCATCGGCGACGAGCGAACCGACAAGCGCATCGGCTTTGTCGGGGGGATACGGGGTACCGCTGAACTCGAGCGGTTAGTTGACGAGGGCATAGCGGCGGCGGCCTTTTCAATGTTTCCGACGACGATGGAAGACCTTTTCGCGGTTTCAGACATGGGTGAGACGATGCCGCCAAAATCCACGTGGTTCGAGCCAAAGCTGAAGGACGGGTTACTGATCCATTTGATCTGAAATGGGAGATAGGCGATTAGCAGACATAAGACGCGAATATTCGCTGAAAGAGCTGACGCGGCGGAGCGTGAGCAGCGATCCTTTTGAGCAGTTTGCGGTCTGGATGGACGAAGCGCTCCAAGCTGAGGTTCCCGAAGGGACGGCGATGACGCTTTCGACCGCCGGGCTCGACGGCATTGCGTCATCACGCGTGGTTCTGCTCAAAGGTTATGACGAGAGCGGATTTGTGTTTTTCACCAACTACGAGAGCCGAAAAGGCCGAGAACTCGCTTCGGATCCGCGAGCGTCACTGAATTTTTTTTGGCCCCATCTTGAGAGGCAGGTCAATATTCGAGGATCGGTAGAAAGAACATCTCGCGAAGAATCGGAGGAGTATTTTCGATCGCGGCCATTTGAGAGCCGCATCGGAGC
>JAFAOW010000263.1 GCA_019247455.1 Acidobacteriota bacterium
TAGACGAGTTCATTAACTATTTTGTTGATGAACTTGAGGACGATAATGTAGCAATTTTTGCCGGCGCTGGATTGTCGGCGGGATCAGGGTTCGTAGATTGGCGCGGACTTCTAAAAGACATCACGGAGAAACTTGGGCTGGACGCTAAAAAGGAGTCCGACCTAGTTTCCGTCGCGCAGTATTTTCTTAATAAGAACGCCAATAATCGCAATGAGTTGAACCAAAGAATCCTAGATGCCTTTCATCATGGGAAGGCACCAAATGATAATCATCGCATTCTAGCAAGACTTCCGATCTCCACTTATTGGACGACAAATTACGACCGGTTGATTGAGAAGTCGCTCGAGGATGTCAACAAGATTGTTGACGTCAAGATCACGATCAGCAATTTAGCAAACACGGTCGATGGTCGCAACGCAATTCTTTATAAGATGCATGGCGATGTTGGCAATGTTGACGCCGCCATTCTTTCAAAAGATCAATATGAGCGGTATTTCCTAACGCACGGGCCTTTTGTTACAGCCTTGAGCGGTTATTTGGTTTCGAAGACTTTCCTCTTCATAGGGTTTAGCTTTGAGGATCCTAATCTCGACTATATTTTCAGCAGGGTGAGGATCAATTTTGAGAACAATATGCGCAAGCACTATTGCTTCTTTAAGAAGGTTACCCAGAACGAAGGCGAATCGGAAGAGGACTTGCAGTACCGGGCCGTCAAGCAGAGCCTTGTGATCGAGGATTTGCTGCGATTCAACATAAACGTCCTAGTCGTTGATGATTATCCCGACATCACTGGCATTCTGTCCGAGATAAGCGCCAGATACAAACGAAAAACGATTTATATATCCGGTAGCGCCCATGACTATGGTGAATGGAGCGCTAAAGAAGCAGAAACGCTTATTTCAACGCTGAGTCGAAGTCTCGTTAGAAATAATTACAAAATTGTTTCCGGATTTGGTCTAGGCGTCGGGAGTTTCGTAATCAATGGGGTGTTAGCGGAAGTGTACTTAAACAAAAGGGAAAACCTAGCCGACCAGTTGTTGTTGCGACCTTTCCCACAGGGTGAGGTTGGCAAAGCCCTATGGGATGACTACCGGAAGGACATGATCGCTTATGCGGGTGTCTCCATATTCTTATTTGGCAATAAGCACGTCGATGGCAAGACGGTCCTCGCTGATGGCGTTAGAAGGGAATATGAGATTTCACGCGACTTGGGTCTCATCCCCATTCCGATACCGTCAACTGGCTTTGTAGCTAAAGAAATCTGGGACGACGTTATGGCGAGCTCCCGGCATGTCTTCGCGGGGATCGAATGGATAGTTCCGGAAATCCAGAGTCTCGAAACACTGGGCAAGGATGTCGACGCGCTAACAAGTAAGGTACTCGAAATCATGAGCAAGCTGCAGGAGAGAGCAAAACAATGAGAAAGGTGTTCTACAGTTTCCATTTCGATAACGATGTGATGCGGGTTCAACTGATTCGTAATATTGGAGCCCTCGAACAGAATGAACCCGTAAGTAAGAACCGATGGGAGGAAGTCCGTCAAGGGGGCAAGGCAGCCATCGAAGAATGGATCGATCAAAATATGCGAAATCGTTCGTGCGTGGTCGTTTTGGTGGGCGCCGAAACCGCTAACCGTCCGTGGGTAAGGTACGAAATCAAGAAGGCTTGGAATGAAAACCGTGGGCTTGTTGGAGTGCACATTCATAATGTGAACTGTCCACGGAACGGGAGATGTGGGAAAGGGCAAAACCCATTCGAGAATTTTAATGTGAGTGGAACGCCTCTTTCAGAGATCGTTCGTTGCTACAATCCGAGCGCGTCTGACGCTTACAACAGTATCAGGGAAAATCTGGAAGATTGGGTTGAGGAAGCCGTGGAAATCCGAAAGGGGTTCGGTTAGAAGTCTGCTTGAGATTTTTCGAGCCATCCGGCCCCAAGAACTCGACCGCTTCCCCCAATCCGCTTCGGAGGAAATACTACTGGCGTTGGCAAGCCAGATTGGGCAAACGTGCCAGAACTGATTACAGGATAAAGGTTCAGGTATTCAAGCCCGTCGAACTCGCCATCGCTGGTAAAATAGCTACGTTTTAGCGGGAGAATACCTATATCTTGAATTCTTTTCTTTCCGTCCGCATAGCCCAACTCCCATGGCACCCATTTCGAGTTCCTAGAGTTTTCCGTCAAGAGCACCACGAAATGATCGGCTTCGACGATTTTTGTTTTTATTCGATCTGCCGTTTCGCCGGAGGTCGCTTTGGGCATCGCCTCATCCAGCCAGTCGACGTAGACGTTGACACCATGCGAGAGTAGGAAGTTTAGGACCGGCAATATGATGTCGGCATCATCGTGACTGTGCGACAGGAAAACCTGAATTTTGTGAGATAGTATTTTTCGCCGCGCATTCTCAGCTCGTGCATCCGCATATTTGAGCAAGTTACCGATTTGGGAGACGTGGTAGTAGGACACCCGCTGAGCATATAGTAGGTTTGTAGTTTCATCAAATCTGGATAATCGTGGGCATCGGCGTTGGTATTCAAAGAAAAGGCCTCGTCGAAAATGACGCGGCCCTTTAGTAAATCGCGTATGGCAAATCGTGAATCGAAGGCGACTAGGTCCGCGGCTCCCAGCTCGTCATATATTCAAGCATTTCCGGCGTCAACTCATCGATAGAGAGGCCCGTCGCACGGAGCTCTTTGACAACAGCTAGCGGAACAGAAATCTGTCGCCGCGACGCGGCTCCGGGATCTTGAGGAGGGCGGGTTACCCAGGGTTGGCACCCTGGGCTAAATTCCGTCGCCGCGATGCGGCTGAAGAAAAGGCGGGCGGGCGGTGAGGGTATTTTCAATTTCGACATAACGGTTAGGAGTTAAGAACCCACCCGCTCACGCAGGTGGTTCCGGCCTTAGCTGCTTTAAGAAACCATCCGCCCGCGCAGGTGGTCCACGCAGGCAAGCTGCCTGCGTTCCGACCAGGTTTCTGTCTCCGACGAAATCATGTAGTTGAGCATCCCTCTATCGCCGGTTCCTCACATTTCCCAAAAATCAATGTATGCCCGCCAACACCTTGGGCTCCGGTCGGGGTCCTAAATAGTTACGTCTGATCTCTATGCAAAGTCGATAAGACTTGCCGCCACTCGTTTTTAGAGGCTTCCCATAGAACACGGGCTTTGTAAGGGTGCGATGCGCTTCGGGGGCGGCGCGGCGGGTGAGGATCCTCATGAATGTAAAAAGGGCGGACAGGGAATATTTGGTAAGTGACTCCCGCGAAGATCTGCAGGTCGTGAGGTCCGAGGGAAGCTGCATCTTTGACGAACGCGGCAGGAGATACATTGACTTCCTCACGGGGTGGAACGTGGGGAACTTCGGCTGGGGCAGCGAGGAGATCAGGGAGGCGATCAGGAACTCCGAAAGCCCCGAGTATATCTACCCCCGCTATCTCTACGCACCGTGGGTCGAGCTGGCCAGGCTTCTCGCCGACCTCACGCCCGGAAAGCTGAAGATGAGTTTCAGGGCGACGGGCGGTACCGAGGCGGTCGAGACAGCGCTGCAGGTGGCGATGGCCTATACGAAGCGTGGGAAGTTCGTGTCGATCGAAGACAGCTATCACGGGAACTCGATCGCCACGCTCAGCATCGGGTCTTCGGATAACAAAGACACATTCAAGAATCTTCTGCCCAATTGCCGCAAACTCAAACCTCCGCTCGACGAGAAGGCCATCGACAGGGTCGACAAGCTTCTGAAGGGAAGGGACGTCGCCGCTCTTATCATGGAACCGGTCATCCTGAATCTCGGAGTGATGATCCCCGATAAGGCGTTCATGCAGGGGCTGCGGGAGCTTTGCACGAAGTACGGGACGCTGCTCATCCTCGACGAGGTCGCGACGGGCTTCGGCCGGACGGGGAAGCTTTTTGCGACGGAGCATTTCGAGATAGAGCCGGACGTGATGACGCTTGCCAAGGCGATCACGGGCGGCTATGCCGGCATGGGCGCCACCATCGTTACCGAGGAGATCGGCGAGGCCGTCAGGGAAGACGTGAGTATCTATTCCACCTACGGCTGGCATCCCCTGAGCGTCGATGCTGCGATCGCTAATCTCAAATTCATCAAGAAGAATGAGAAGCGGCTGCTCGGCAACGTTGCGAAAATGAGCGAGTACTTCGCGACGAGGCTCTCGCAGATGGAGTTCAAACAGAAGGTGACGTTAAATATCATGGGCCTTGCTATAGGCATCGGTCTCGGCGACAGCGATGACGCCTCGAGGCTCTCCGACAAGTGCCTCAAGAACGGCCTCCTCGTTACGACAGAAGGCTCGTCCCTGACCCTTTTCCCACCTTTGAACATCGATAAAGCGACCGCCAAAGAGGGCCTGAACATACTCGAAAGCTGCCTGTGATCACTTTTGATGGCAGGGCACCCGCTCTTGATATTGCCATCGGCGTTAACCAACGGTAGCGGTCCAATAAATGTAACTGGGTTTAGCCCCTTAGCCGCCAGCGGAGCCACCAGCATTTACATTTTTATTGACGGTAAGGAATATTTAGCATAAAGTAAGGAATATGAAAACCGAGGCAAAGGTTACAAGCAAGGGGCAGGTAACGATCCCGCTAAAGGTTCGGAAGGCATTGGGCGTTCGCCCCGGGGATAAGATCGTATTCGAACAAAACGGGAAGGGGATCACTGTGCGCCCGGCCCGTCGCGAGAATGTATTTGAGAAATACCGGGGAACCGTGGATTTCGGCATCGGTCAGGGGCACCAGGCGGTTATCGATTATGTGCGGAGCCTTCGCGACCCGGATTGACCTCTATTAATGCCGACCTCCGTTGACACAAATATTCTTGTCGCCTTTCTGAAGATCAATGATCCCTTAACGGCCAAGGCAGAAAAGTTGCTTAAAAAGGCCTCGACGGACGGTGAGCTGATTGTTTGCGGCGCGGTTTATTCAGAGTTACTCGGTATGCCGGGCCGTACCGAGGCATATCTTGATACCTTTACAACCGAAATGAACATTGAGGTTGATTGGCTGATCGATGAGAAGATATGGCGTTCAGCCGGTCGAGCCTTCGCGAAATATGCGTCTCGCCGTCGAAAAGCGAGGTCTGAGCACCCTAGACGCATACTAACGGACTTCCTCATCGGTGCACACGCGGCCGAACGCGGCTATTCGCTGCTGACGCTGGACGACGGGATCTTTCGCGCGGCGTTTCCGAAACTTCGGCTCCTGAAGATCTGAAAAAAGCCCTGCATGAGCCGGACTTCAGTTTGTGTTTTTACTCGTGCCTCTTCTTTCAGCTTCAGTTTTGTGTTTTTAGTTTTGCCTTTTGACTTTAGGAACGATGCATCGCACCTCTGCGACCCGATATCTTCTTCAAAGGGGTACACGGGAAAATCCCGGTGTACTTATGGGGGGGGGTAGCGTAGGCTTATGGCTAGCATTGCTCCTACGCCATAAAGTCTCGTCGCTCTTGGGTTCCCCCTTGGAGTGAGCGAGGAGAGGGGATCAGGGAATAGCCAGCCCTCCGGCTTATCCGCCCGTTGGTTAGGGAGACCTTCCCGGCCCCCTCCTGTTTTTCGAACGATCTGTTCTGTTCCGTCGCTTTACATCGGCTATGGACATTTTCAGTATTTCTTGTCCGGCGGGCTTTGCCGGCATGGCCGGCCGCCTGATGCTTCCGGTGAGGCGGTTGGGGCAGGTGCTCACCTATGCGACGTACCGCGACGGCGGATACGAATTTCCTATTCATCCCAACGAAAGTGCAGCGATCCGCTCGGGAGAGTTAGTACCGATATTCCATTTTGACGGCCACGCGCCGACGGGCATCGTCCTCACCGAAGCGGGGTAGTCGTTCCTTTCTTTTGGTAAGATCTTTTGAGTCAAGCCTTCGCCTTTCCAGGATCAATGTCATTCTTACTTCTCAATTCTTACATTTCACATCTCACTTCGGCCCTGCCACCCCATCCTCCCGTCCGAAGATCCCCGCCCGACCTCGACATCGCCGGAGGCTGGCGAGCTTAACCCAAAGGTATTGCCGTTCGCTTTAGCTAACTTGCCGACGCCGGACATAAGGCCGAGATATGGTTTGTGTACCGAGATATCGCTGACGCCGCTCGCGGCAATATCATTCGTTCCATAAAAGAAAAGCGTGTAACGCCGCTCTCCCCTCTCGTGCAAGGCCATTGGGACTCGCAGCAGAACTTCCTGAAGAGCGGGTATGAGGAAGCGATCGACCGCGGCGCGGCCGTTTCGATCTTTCACAATAAAGGCGAGCAGGGCGGCGTCGATAAGATATCGTACGAAGAGCTGA
>JAFAOW010000106.1 GCA_019247455.1 Acidobacteriota bacterium
GCCGTTGGGCCTTAAGGCGGGCGAATTCATCCAGCTGGTAAAATACGCAGCCTCTCTCGCGAACACCAAGGTCATAGAGTTCACCGAGATGAATCCGAGATACGATATCGACGATCGTACGGCGAAATTAGTGGCGATCGGTATCCACAGATTCTGTTCAGGAGTGGTGTAACTTGACAGGTTTTACGGCGTTTGCAATCCTAACTGTTCGCTTTCTGAAGGGCGAAGATGTAGGCACTTAGCTCAGTGGTAGAGCACTACCTTGACACGGTAGGGGTCAGCAGTTCAACTCTGCTAGTGCCTACCATTTTTATTTCCCTGCCGCCTTTTGGGAAGATTCGCCGACAATATAAAAGTCTCGCGCTCGAACCGCCATGTTCGGCCGGTTAACGCGTACGCGAATCTGCTTGCGCGTGCCAACCGGCGCCTGTTCGGAGGAGTAGTAGCCGATCGTATATTGATTCCCAAGTTCATTTGAGATTCCTTCGAACGCGGCTCCGAGCCCACCGGTGGTTGATTCGGCGCGAAACATTTTTCCGCCCGTGAGGCGCGAAAGTTCTTCGAGGTAGACTCGGCCACGGGCATAGTCTTCGCTGTTTTGACACGGAACATTTCTCGATGGAGGGATCATCGTCGGCATTCCACTCATCGGCCCATCGCTGCCCCCGATCCCCCGGCTGTCAAAATAGGTATTGTAATAAGCTGAGTAGATGACAGCCTCACTCTCCTCAGCGAGTGCGAGAGAGTTCTCATAGCCGTTAGAACTCCGCAATGAACACTCCACGCCATCCGTGAACAAGACTACCGCCTTCCTCCCGTCGATGCCCTTGAACTTGGACTTCAAAACGGTTTCGACGGCGTGATAGAGGGCTGTGCCGCCGCCGGCACCGACCTTGTGAATGGCCTTCTCAAGCGTGGAACGGTCATTCGTAAAATCGCACAGCGTTCTTACCGAGTCATCGAATTCAACTACCGACACCCTGTCTTCGGGCCGAAGATTCTCGACGAAGCTCTGCGCGGCCGACTGTATCATCTTGATCTTGTTGTCCGTTGAACCGCTGACGTCGATCAGCAGAACAACTGAGAACGGCACTTCCCTCGTCCCGAAATAGGCTATCTCCTGCTCCTTGCCGTCTTCGAAGAGTTTGAAATCAGAACGACGAAGTCCGCCCACATAAACGCCGCTTCGCTCATAGACCGAGACGGGGATCGTTACGAGATCGGTCGAAACCCTGATGGTATCTTCGTCGCCGGAGGTAGAAGTATCGTCTTTTGGTTTTACCGCCGCGCTTGATTCGGGCCTCCTGCGAGAATAAGTTGGGCCATCGCCGGGTTTCGACTCCGAATATTGCTCGTCCGAATTTACCGGTGCAACAACACTCGTGCTTGCCTTGGGAGTTCCTTTGCGACCCGATTGAGCCAGAACACAGCTAGAAACGGCCGCAAATAGTGCAAACAGCAAAAGAAACTTCTTCATCATTTTCGTTACCAAAGCAAGCGAGAGGCGCTCACTTCGTCTCTTGGAAACGTGATCTTTCGAAGATTAGAGATTTCCGTTCAGCGAATAGTTGCCCCTGCAAAATGGGGGGTCGAACTTGATTTCAAGGCCGTC
Organism: Acidobacteriota bacterium; assembly: GCA_019247455.1. Taxonomy (GTDB): domain Bacteria; phylum Acidobacteriota; class Blastocatellia; order Pyrinomonadales; family Pyrinomonadaceae; genus OLB17. The sequence goes on from JAFAOW010000106.1 coordinate 1,613, forward strand.
AAACGGTACTATTTCATAGTTCTTTCTGTACGGCCTTTGCTCACCGGCATCGGCTGTCCGTATTTCGATAAGATGCTTTCGAAGAACTTTGCCGTTTTAACAACTACTACGACCCGCCTCTAATGGCGGGACATTCGCGATGCATTTTGCGCCGCAAGGTAAAGTCGCTCTTATCGGATCTGATCATTTTAGTAGTAGGAATCACGAGTAGATCGTGAATCGAAATAGAGAATAGATAAGGGTGACGACCGCGTGGCAGCATTTCGCGCGGGCGGACTATTTACGATTCAGAATTCACGATTTACTAGTTATGAGCGAGATAAAAGTACAAATTGACGGAAATGAGCGCGGTATCCCCGCGCCCGCGACTGTCGCAGACGCGATCAAGGCATTTGACCGGGACGTTCTGAAGAGATCCCTCGCGGCGAAGCTGAACGGCGACCAAGTTGACCTTAACAAGGAACTAACCGCTTGCGATGAAGTTCTGTCCATAGAGCCGATCACGAGCGAAACTCGCGACGGTCTCGAGGTCATTCGTCATTCGACCGCTCATTTGCTGGCCGCGGCGGTGCTGGAGCTCTTTCCAGGCACGAAGCTCGGCGTGGGACCCGCGCTCATGGATGACCCGCGCTACGGATTCTATTATGACGTAATCGCCCCGCGGAACCTGAGTGAAGAGGACCTGCCCGTCATCGAGAAGAAAATGCGTGCGATGGCGAAGCAGAATCTTCCCTATCGCCGCGAAGATATCGAAAAAGCTAAGATCCTCGATATGTTCGCCGAGCGTGACGAGCCACTCAAGAGAGAGCTCATTGATGAGAAGGTCGATGGAACGGCCAGCGTTTACTACATAGACAATTCTTCCTTCATCGATTTCTGCCTCGGACCGCACGTCCCACACACCGGCAAGCTGCAGGCGTTCAAGCTGCTGGCTCTATCAGGAGCCTACTGGAAAGGTGATGCCGAGCGGGAGCAGATGCAGCGGATCTACGGGATCGCCTTTGCAAAGCAGGAGGAACTCGACGCGTGGCTCAAGCAGCGTGAAGAGGCCGAGAAACGAGACCACCGCAAGCTTGGCCGTGAACTGGACCTTTTTTCGATAGAAGAGGATTTCGGACAAGGCCTCATCTTCTGGCATCCGAAAGGTGGGGTGATCCGCACGGAGATGGAGAACTACCTGCGTGAGCAGCTTCAGCTGCGCGGGTACGGAATGGTCTTTACGCCGCACATCGCAAGGCGTCAGCTCTGGCAGATCAGCGGCCACGAGCAAAATTACGCCGACTCTTTGTTCGAGCCGATGAAGATGCCGGAGAAGTTTGGTGAGGACACGGAGTTTCGTATCAAGCCGATGAATTGTCCGGGACACATCGGTATCTACGCGTCATCGCCGCGGTCGTATAGGGATCTACCTCTCCGGTACGCGGAATTTGGTACAGTGTATCGCGCTGAGTTGTCCGGGACGCTGCACGGCCTGCTTCGTGTTCGCGGTTTCACGCAGGACGACGCTCACATCTTTTGTACCCCCGAGCAGATTGAGGGTGAGATCGGTGACTGCGTCGATTTCGCGTACGACGTATTTGGTACTTTTGGGTTTCAAAAGTTCAAGGTCGAGCTCTCCGTCCGCGGCGGTGCCGACAATAAAGGGTATCTAGGTTCCGACGATGACTGGGCCGCAGCGGAACGTGCTTTGATAAACGCTCTTGGCGAACGTGCTATCCCATATGAGCGGATCGAAGGCGAGGCCGCATTCTATGGCCCAAAGATCGACGTTAAGGTCGAGGACTCCATTGGTCGGCTTTGGCAGTTGTCGACTGTGCAGTTCGATTTCAATCTGCCCGAGAGGTTCGATCTCGAATACACAGGCGAGGACAACCACAAGCATCGGCCGGTAATGGTGCATCGAGCCCTTTTTGGTTCGGTTGAGCGGTTCTTTGGTGTGTTGATAGAACACTATGCCGGGGCATTTCCGCTCTGGCTCGCGCCCGTGCAGGTCGCTGTGCTTCCGATCACGGACCGCATAAACGAATATGCGGATTCGGTCGCGGCCGAGCTTCGTGCAGCCGGTTTTCGGGTCGAGTCGAACACGCGTTCTGATAAAATTGGGGCAAAGATCCGGGAAGCGCAGCTCCAGAAGGTCCCATACATGCTTGTCCTCGGCGACAAGGAGCTTGAAGACGGCACGGTTGCCGTCCGCCAGCGGAAGGAAGGCGATATCGGTGCGATGTCGCTTGCAGAGTTCGTAGAGAGGATCACCGCCGAAAGGGCGTCGCGTTCTCACTAAGAACGGTATTTGAACATAGGAGGCTAATATCGCAAGACGATTTGGTGGAAATAGATTTAAGCCGCGGTTCCGTGAGCCGCTGCACCGTACGAACGAGCGCATAAGGGTGCCGGCCGTGCGTGTCGTGCTCGATGACGGGGGAACGCTTGGTGTGATGGACACTCGCGATGCGATCCAGGAAGCGAGGCAGCGCGGCCTCGACCTCGTCGAAATAGCGCCCAACGCTCAACCGCCCGTAGCGAAGATCATCGACTACGGCAAGTTCCTGTACGAGCAAAAGAAAAAGGCCCACGACGCCAAGAAAAAGCAAGTTACGGTACAGGTCAAGGAGATCAAGTTCCGGCCCGGTACGGACGATCACGATTACGAATACCGTCGTGAGAACGCTCGACGTTGGCTTGGCGAGGGCGACAAGGTCCGTGCGGCCATTGCGTTTCGAGGCCGAGAGATGTCCCACCGGGAGCTTGGCGCGAAGATCCTCAAACGCCTGACCGAGGAGCTGTCTGAGGTCGCCGATATCGAGGTCGCTGCAAAGATGGAGGGCTATCAAATGTTCACCATCCTCGCACCGAAGAAGGGCAAGACACCGACGAAACACACGTCTGTCGCTCCCAACAAGGAGGTCGCGGACGAGCCAACGAAGGGTGAGAAGAAGGCGGAGAAGAAAGCTGAGCGTAAGGCGGCACCGAAACCTGCAGCGGATGAGCCAGCGACACCCGCCAAAGACGACGGAGAGATTTTTTAAGTAAGGTCGTACCCCTCGCGGTACGTGATCAGGAGAGGAAGAGTTATGCCAAAACTAAAAACACACAAAGGGGCAGCGAAGCGTTTTCGCTCGACAGCATCGGGCAAGTTCAAACGCGGCCACAGCCACGCGCGTCACATTCTGACCAAAAAGACGAACAAGCGTAAACGTATTCTGGATATCGACGTGTTGGTGTCAGAAGGCGATCAGAAACGCGTTGAGAAGATGCTGCCGTACGGCCGCGACTAAATGGAGATTGATAGTTGAAGGTTGAAAATTCAGATCGGACATTCTCAATTGTCCATTCTCAATTTTCAGTTCGCGACTGAAAGGAGTGAATCATGCCAAGAGCAAAACGTGGAAATAAGCGCCTCGAAAGGCGCAAGAAGATACTGGCCTTAGCCAAGGGCTACCGTGGAACAAAATCAAAGCTGTACCGCTCAGCCAAAGAGTCGGTCGAGCGTGGGCTGAATTTTGCCTATACCGGCCGCAAATTAAAGAAGCGCGACTTTCGCAAGCTTTGGATCGTCCGCATCAACGCTGCTTGCCGTCTGAACGACATGAAGTACTCACAGTTCATTCACGGCTTGAGCCTTGCGGGCATCGAGCTTGATCGTAAGGTCCTCGCAGACATGGCGGTCAAGCAGCCCGACGCGTTCGCAGCCGTCGCCGCACAGGCACGCGATGCGATCGCCAACAAACCGGCAGCCGCAGCATCGCACTAGTTGATGCTGTTCATGGTCATCGAACATTTCAAGGGCCGCGATCCGAAACGCGTTTACTCGCGGTTTGCGGAACGCGGCCGATTGATGCCCGACGGCCTGAACTACGTCAATAGTTGGATCGAGGTCGGAATGGACCGTTGTTTCCAAGTGATGGAAACGGACAACCCGATCCTGCTGCAGGAATGGATAAAGAATTGGGGCGACCTCGTTGATTTTGAGGTCGTCCCCGTCGTCACCTCCGCTGAGATGGTCGAGTTGTACCAGCGCGACGAGAACGAGATGCCCTTTTAAGAGTGCCCACGAAAGACACGAAAGGCACTAAAGTGGTTAACTTCTGATCAGCATACGGGAGTCCGGTCAACTTTCGAGTCGTTTCGTAGAGATCCGATTTCTGAATCAAGTCCATCATCACAAAATAAGACTGGAAATCTGCGGAGCACCCGAAAGCCGATCACCCGGAATAACTTTTTAGTGTCTTTCGTGCATTTCGTGGGCAAGATCTTGCTTTCGGCTATACCGAAGCGAGCCTATACCCCGACTTCCCTCTTCGCCTCTGCGAATTTTTCGATGGCCAGATCAAGGTCCTCGCGCGAGTGAGCGGCTGATACCTGTGTGCGGATCCTTGCTTTTCCTTTGGGCACGACCGGGAACGAGAACGGGATCACGTATACGCCCTTTGCAAGCAGCGACTCGGCCATCTTGACGGCGGGGATCGCGTCGTAAAACATCACCGGTACGATCGGATGTTCGCCGGGGAGGACGTCGAGGCCGATGCCCTGAATTTTCTCGCGGAAATATCGCGTGTTGTCGGCGAGCTTATCGCGGAGCTCGGTCGAGTGGGTGAGCAGATCGATCGCGGCTATCGAAGCCGACACGATCGGCGGGGCAACTGAGTTTGAAAACAGATACGGCCGCGAACGCTGCCGCAGAAGACCGATGATCTCTTTTCGTCCGCTCGTGTAGCCGCCGCTCGCACCGCCTAGGGCTTTGCCGAGCGTTCCGGTGATGACGTCGACGCGGTCCATGACGCCGCAGTATTCGTGCGTGCCGCGGCCGCGCGTCCCCATAAAGCCGACGGCGTGCGAGTCGTCGACCATGACCATCGCATCGTGCTTGTCGGCAAGGTCGCAGATCTCACGCAGCGGAGCGATGTAGCCGTCCATCGAGAACACGCCGTCCGTCGCGATCATCTTGAATCTCGCGCCGCCAGCCTCATTGAGCTTTGCGTCAAGATCGGCCATGTCGCAGTTTTTGTAACGGAACCGCTGTGCCTTGCACAGGCGAATGCCGTCGATCACCGAAGCGTGATTCAGCTCGTCCGAGATGATGGCGTCTTCCTCGCCAAGCACCGTCTCAAACAGCCCGCCGTTCGCGTCGAAGCACGACGTGTAAAGGATCGTGTCCTCGGTGCCGAGGAACTCGCTGATCTTCCGCTCAAGATCCTTGTGGATCGACTGCGTCCCGCAGATGAACCTTACGGACGAAAGCCCGTAGCCCCAATTCTCAAGCCCCGAGTCCGCCGCCTTTACGACATCCGGATGGTCCGAAAGGCCGAGATAATTGTTGGCGCACATGTTGAGCACCTCGCGTCCCTGGACCGTGATCCGTGCGTCCTGCGGACTCTCGATCACACGCTCATTCTTAAAAAGCCCGGCCTCCTGGATCTCATCCAGCGTCGCCTGAAGGTGCTGTTTTACTGCTCCGTACATATTGAATTTGATTCAGTTCGATTTAACGGGCGTTCCTGTGATGAATGTTCCTTTATTGATCTCCTCGTACCTCTCACCGGTCACCGACGCGATGATGTGCGCTTGTGCGTACCATCCCGGCATGGACATCCCGCCCGGCCCTTTGAGGTCATAGAGATATTTTTGGCTGTTATTGAACTCGCCCAACTCCGTGATGTAGCCGATCAAAGAAACCTTGCCGTCGGCCTTCACAACAATGTAGTCGGTCTGATACAACTTCTTGCCGTTGAAGCCCTTCGTATTTCCTCCAGCCGTTTGAAAGCGGCTTACCTTGTCATCGTCAGGTCCCGGTAAGACCTTCCAGTCAAACTTTTTCTGGCTCGGATCCATTGTGGCCGTCAGAGAGTTCGATAATTGTTTGAGGTAATTGGCATCGACTTCCCCTGAGGGCACAGCCACAAACAGCGCGAGAGGATACTTCTTGTGGCGCATAAGGGAAATGCTTGGATCATTCGTTTTCTCCACCGTGTATCCTTTCGGCACGGAGAACTTGACGCCGGACACTGTGGAGAATTCCTGGTGTCCGGGGTCCTGCGAGGAAGCTAAAGAGAACCCTTGGCCGGATGTTGAGACCGCCCCGCTCAGTAGTATTAAGGTCAACATGAGCGGCAAAGCGCTCGCTCGAATCAATAAGTTCATTCGATGTACTCCTTTCAACCTGGCAGCGTCTGCCGCATCATTACATCTCAGTCCAGTCCAAAATAACCTTGCCCGAGTCGCCGGTGCGCATTGCTTCGAAGCCTTTCTCAAACTCCTTGTACGAGTATCGATGCGTGATGACGGGTGAGATGTCGAGGCCGCCTTCGATGAGGACGCTCATTTGGTACCAGGTCTCGTACATCTCGCGGCCGTAGATGCCTTTGACGGTGAGCATGTTG
>JAFAOW010000049.1 GCA_019247455.1 Acidobacteriota bacterium
TATGGCGAACGGACAGCTTTGTTTGGATCGGCAACGTAAACCAGATCACCAATACCAATAGTGAGACGTTTTACAGTATGCTCACGTGCCTCAACGGATATTTCTACCTGCCAAACAACGACAATGATCCAGTGGATGCTGATTCAATGGCGGAGGCCCTCTTAAAGTCCGCAAACGGCGGCGCGGCTGCCGCATGGGCCTCGACTGGTTCTACCTTAGCCGTGGACCAAGTGGACATGGGCAAACGTTTTTATAAAGATGTGAATAACGGCACTATCACCCGTCTGGGCGATCTGATCACAGACGCAAAAAAGGCATTGGCCTCCCAGGCCGATGTGCGCTTGTCGTGGGCGCTCCTGGGGGACCCTCTGCTAAAGATGCGCTAATACCAAAGCAGATGATCGAATAGAAAAGGCATCCGCGTTCGGATGCCTTTCGTGTCTGAATACTCGCGGCAGGAGTCGAACCTGCGACTTCTTCCTCCGGAGGGAAGCGCTCTATCCACTGAGCTACGCGAGCGTGAAAAAGCAGTATATCACTTGGCCTGATCTCGCGGAACGATGGAAATATGCTTGATGCGGATCGGGTCGGTCGGCTTTTCGCCATCCCGCGGCGCACCCGCGATCGTGCGAACGTTATTCATTCCCTCGATGACCTTGCCGAATATCGTGTAGTTATTATCAAACGCGGCCTGTCGCTTTAGCATGATGAAGAACTGGGCGTTCTGTGAATTGACGCTGCTGCCGAGCCTGGCGGCTCCAACAATGCCCGTGTCGAAGGGTACGTCTGAGAACTCGGCTTCGATGTCCGGTAATCCGGAGTCGCCCTCTTTTGCAGGGTTCGGACTGCGGCCCGGCTTCGTGTCTGAATTGCCAGCTTGAATAACGTTATCATTCACGCGGTGATAGATGATGCCGTCGTAGTAGCCATCCTGGGCAAGCTGTTTGAAGCGGGCGACCATTTTGGGTGCGATATTCGAATAGAGCTCGATCTTTATTGATCCATATGCCGGGTTTTCCATTTCGACGACAGCCATTTCAGGGTCGGCGACGGGAGCAACGCCTTTCTTGACCTCCGCTGAAGCGACCGGGCGGGCATTCGAATTTGCAGGCTTTACTTGTCTATTGCACGCGAACGACAGGGTTCCCAAAATAAAGGCAATTGCAATGTATTTCTTCATATGGACTTTTCGCTGTCGAGAATTATCGTGACGGGGCCGTCATTTACGAGCTCCACATCCATCATCGCGCCGAATTCACCCGTAGCAACTTTAGAGATCTGAGTACGAGCTTTCACCACGAAGTACTCATATAAGCCGTTGGCCTTATCGCCGCCCGCAGCCTTAATGAACGAGGGGCGCCGGCCCCGTCGCGTATCGCCATAAAGCGTGAATTGCGAGACGACAAGCATTTCACCACTTACTTCGATCAAAGACTCATTCATCTTGCCGAAGGCATCGTCGAAGATACGAAGGTTGATGACTTTTTCAACAAGGTAGTCAGCATCGGCGTCGTTATCGTTCACGGAAACACCGAGCAGCACAAGCATCCCGCGACCGATCTCACCAATAACTCTTTGGCCGACGGTAACCTTGGCCCGCGTCACGCGCTGGACGACCGCCCGCACTATTCCTCGATATACACCCTATTCATCACAACGGGCTCGTTGGGTTTGTCGTTGGAATTTCGCGGAACGGTCGCGATCGCGTCCACCACATCCTGACCCTCGAGTACCTTTCCAAATTTTGTGTAGCTCGGCGGCAGCGGATAATCGACGTGCATAATGAAGAACTGTGAGCCGTTTGTGTTCGCACCGGAATTTGCCATCGCAACAGTACCTTTCTCATAAGGACCTGCGTAAAGCATTGAAGCCCGGTTGATCTCGTCGTCGAACTTGCCGCCCCAGGCTGATTCTCCGCCATACCCCTCACCGAGCGGATCACCGCCCTGGATCATAAAATTGGGTATCACCCGGTGGAATATAACGCCGTCGTAATATCCGTTGCCGGCGTGAATACGGAAATTCTCGGTGGTCTTTGGAGCGTCCTGCTCCAGTAATTCAAACTTGATAGTGCCCTTGTTGGTCTCGATAACTGCAATTCGATTTCCCACTAATTGTTCTCCTGATTCAAGATAAAGCGTTCAATGGCGGCTGCGACGCCGCTCTCGTTATTACTTAATGTTGTATAAAATTCGCCCATCTCAAGCAAACGAGGGTCGGCATTTCCCATCACGACGGCTGTGCCAGCATATTCAAGCATCTCGAGGTCGTTGAAATTATCACCGACGGCCATCACATTTTCACGCGCTAGGCCATTGATCTCGGCAAGCTCCGCCACGCCATGCCCTTTAGAAGCGTTGGACGGCAGGATGTCGATGAGAGTGAAGTCAAGGTGCGGATAGATCGTCTGAAGGATGGTTACTTCACCGCCAAGTTCACGCTCAAGATTACCGTGCATTTCTTTCATCGCAAGACACGGCCCGGAGAACGAGATATGAACGATCTCCTGGTCAGGAAGCACATTTTCAAGACTTACGACGTGCGTAACACCTTCGCGGCCGGCTTCGCCGCCATGCAGGTTTTCCGACCAACGAAGGTATTTCTTTAATGGAAGGTTAGATTCCGAAACGCGGTCGTAGAGCAGAGTCCCATGACCATGCGGATCGGTACTTACGAGCGCATCCCCGCCGTATTCTTTTCCAACCCGAACTATTTCCAGAGCGATTTCAGTGCTCAGCAATGAACAAGCTACCGTTTCCTGGTTAGTCGCGTATTTGAGTAGCGCGCCGTTGTGCGTGATCAGAGGTGCATTGAGCTCAAGTGCCAATCCGAGCGGCCGTGCATCACGGAACCGCCTGCCAGTCGCGATCGTAACCAGCACGCCATTTTCTTCAGCAGCACGAATGGCCTTGCGATTCGCGTCAGAGATCTCACCCGTAGAAGTAAGTGTGGTGCCATCAAGATCGAGGGCCAGGAGCTTGATCATTGATTTTCGGCGTTATTCGCGTTCGTCTGCTCGGCTCGCTTTTCTTGTCGCTGTTGCTCCAGCCATTGCTGATATTTCGCTTTTCCTTTTTCAAACTCCGCGGCTGAAGAATAGAACCAGTGCGAGCCGTCGTTAGCGTCTACATTGCGGACATAGAATAGATAGTCGGTAGCTTGCGGATAAAGAGCAGCCTTGAGAGAACTCTCTGAGACTGAAGATATTGGTCCTGGGGGGAGACCTGTCTTGATCCGGGTGTTATAAGGCGAGTCGACCTCTAGATCGCTCTTATTGATAATGCCGTCCCAGCGGCCGAGCATTTTGGCGATGTAGACGTTCGTTTGGTCAATGCCGAGGGGAGTGTTTTTCGCGAGCCGGTTGTTGATGATTCCCGCGACAATAGGGCGTTCGCTTTGGACGGCCGTTTCGGTCTCGATCAACGAAGCGATAGTCACGATCTCATGAGGCGTTCGGCCAAGCGTTTTTGCCTGCTGGGCGTATTCGGGCTTCCAGGCCTTGCGAAACTGCTCGACCATCGCCTTTATAATCTCTTGGGGTTTTGAGTCGCGAGGGAGGCTGTATGTGCTTGGATACATGTATCCCTCGAGATTGGTCGCGGTAGGAGATATATCCTTTATAAGTGACGTGTCGTCCATTAGCGCGAGCACAGCCTTGTCGTCGAGTGACGCATCGTGGGGGAATCGTTCGATTATTCGCTTCGCGATGTCGAACCTGGTAAATCCCTCAGGAATTGTCAGCTTGACGGTGAGATCCTGACCCTTTTCGAGCTGTTTGAGGACCTGCAGGGTGCTTATAGGCGAAGGGAATTGATATTCGCCGGCCTGCAATTTCGAGCCGTCGCCAAGAGTACGAATATAGATCAGCGCCGCCGTGCCGCTCGGGATGATGCCGTTCTCAGCAAGCTGATCGATTATCTGCCGGGGCGTCGAGCCTTTCTCGATCTTAATGTAATCGTTCGCGTGACTGTGTGCGTGCTGAGTGTTGACAGACGAATAAACCCAGTAGGAGCCGGCGCAAAGGCCAACTATCCCAAGGACCAAGAAAATAAGTCCGGCGGCGAGAACACGTTTCATTCAGGTTCTGGATCTATTTCTCAAGCTCTCGTGGGCTGCGAGGGGCCTTTGGCAATTCCTGAGACTTCTCTCCCGTTTCAGAAAACACTTCTTTGAAGGCCCCGACTGTCGAAAGCACTCCGCTTGTTTCGGTCGGCATAAAAATGACCTTAGAATTCTGGGTCCGAGCCATATCGCGCATCGAGTCCACGTATCGTGACGTAAGCAGGTACTGAGCCGTCTGACCCCGATCGCCGATCGCTCCCGCGATCTGAGAGATCGCCGACGCCTCGGCAGTGGATTGGGTTAGTCGAGCCTGGGCGGCCCCCTCGGCCTGGAGGATCGCAGAGCTCTTATCACCTTCCGCCCGGGTGATCGCGGCCTGCTTCTCGCCCTCGGCACGAGCAATGGCAGCCTGCTTCTCTCCCTCGGCCTGCAGGACCAAAGCCCTGCGATTTCGCTCGGCAGTCATCTGTTTTTCCATCGTAATGCGGACATCCTCAGGAGGCGTGATGTTCTTGATATCCACGCGCGTAACCTTGACCCCCCATTTGTCGGTCGCCTCGTCCAGGATAAGCCTCAGTTCGCTGTTTATCTGATCGCGCGAGGAGAGGGTGTGATCGAGGTCCAGCTTACCGATCACCGAACGCATGCCCGTAAATGTGAGCTGTACCAAAGAGCCAACGAGATCATTGACCTCGTACGTAGCTTTGATCGGATCTGTTACCTGCCAATAAACGACGGAGTCAACGTTGACCATGACGTTATCACGTGAAATGACCGACTGCGGCGGCAGATCGATGAACTGCTCTCTAAGATCAATATAGGTGGTCCCGGGCCGCACGTTGGTCCAATACACTGCGCGCGGAGCTTCGAAAAAGGGCACAATAATATTCAGCCCGCTGGACGCAACTCTGTGAAAGCGCCCTAACCGTTCTATCAGCAGCACGCTCGACTGCGGCACGATCTTTATGGTTTTCCACGCTATCGTCAATAAAGCAATGCCGAGAATGATGAGGAAGATCGCACCTAGTCCAAACACGTCCATTTATCCTCCGATTTTGACAGCAAATATAGCGTATTTCCTCCGGGTTTACCATTGATCAAGGAATTGAATCGAAAAGGTTTTGATTGACAATCACACAAGCCCGGAGTAAAACTGAGTTGTAGTCCCCATTGTCATCTCGGCCCGGTCAGGGCAAGGTTCTAAGGTGTGAAGACCGCAATACTCGCGTTCCTTTTCCTTCTTTTCGCTGCAAATATTGGTGCGTCACAATCCTTTCATCGTTTTGTCGTATGGAACGGTGAGCCTGGCTGCGGACAGCACAGTCGCGCGTTCACAGAAAAAGATGTGATCGCATGCGCCACGATCGTGACAGACCGGGGGCCAGTTAGTACTATTCGCGTGAACGGTATCAAACTGGCCGCGGCCTTTCTCGATGATGGACATTACTCGCTCGTCGCTGCCCAGATCACAAATAATACAGATGGAACTATCGGGTTCGACAGCGATCTGTGGGGGGCCGCTTATTTTAGGACAAAGTCGGGGTTTGTGTCTGGTGAAAAGCCTATCATCGCGGAGCTATCAATGCCTTCGCGAGACATTATCCGGGGAATGAGCTACGAGAACCGCCTGGGCACCGAACTCGGAGAGTTCATTGCAGATACGACGCTGGTTACTGACGTCAAGATAATCACCAAACCTGACGGGACAAAGGTAAAGAAGATCACTCAGATCAATGATAAGGACGCTCAAGCAGAAGCCGAACGCCTAGGCAGCGTCAGGAACGAGACACTTACCAAAGAGCAACGCCGCATTCGCGATACTGCCCTTACCGCCAAGACGGTCGAGGCTGGTGGATCCGTAAAAGGACTCGTTTATTTTCGAAGACACAAAGAAGCCGAATTCGTTACCTACTCGTTAAAGGTGGAAGATACGACGTTTGTCTTTCTGCTCCCGAAAACAAACAAACAAAAGAACAATTGATCAACGCCGATTAAGGTTCTCATCATAAAGGGACTTATAGATCCGATAGCCGGTCATAACCTTGAAGACATAGTTCTTCGTTTCTGCAAATCCCACCTCAGCAGCAAAGATCGCAGGTTCCTTTGGTTTTGACCTCGCGAGCCAGCGGCCAGCGTTGTCTTCTCCGCCGTTGTAGCTGGCGGCGATCGCCTCGTAAAGACCCCCGAACTGATCACGGAGAAAAGCGAGATATTCGCACCCGATCGCGACGTTTATCGCTGGGTTGTAAAGATCGTCGGGCTGGAGGTTTGGGTACCCAGCGGCCTTGTTGTACTTAAGCGCGGTGTCATAGACGAGCTGAAGGAGGCCTCTCGCTGCAGACGGGGATTTCACTCCTGGGCGGAATGTGCTTTCCTGCTTCATTATCGCCAACACGAAGCGGGGGTCCAGCTTATGAGCTCTGGCAGATGCGAGAACCTCTGTTTTGAAGGCAGCTGGATAATCGGCAAGGTTAGCTGAGTTAACGAGCGCAGTTCGCCGGACGCCTGCCGCATCTCCTATTCTATCTGACGCTAGACCACCAAAATATGTCGCGTTATTAGCGATCGATGCAAACTGCGACATCGCCTCATCGCGACGGCCCACGCGCTCGAGAGCGAACGCGCCAAGATACTTCACTTCATCGAGACTTGTCATTGAACCTTTGAAGGCGGTCATTGCGGACAGTGTTTGACTCGTCACAATGGCATCATTCCATCTACCGCGGAAGATCTGCATCCTCAAGCGCGCGTGGAGAGCGTTGACAGCCGTTGGAGTGCCCGCGAAGCGGTCCTGGGTCTTAATTACCCACGCGTCCGCAGCATCGTAATCTCTGGCTTCACGCAGTGCATCTATGATGTTCAAATAGGCACCGTCTATCCTTTCGCCCGTGGGGTACATTACTGTGTACTGCTCGTATAATTTGGCGGCCTCGGCATTTTGTCCGAGCCGAACATGGCAGGCCCCATCGAACGAGAGAGCCTCGCGGCCATCTTTTGTATCGGGATACTCCTTTGAGACGCGGTCAAAGTAAGGGATCGCCTTTGCGTATTCGCGCTCCCACATAAACGCGCGTCCCATTACAAATAAGGCACGTGCCACGGCGGGGTCGTTCGGATAATTTTGAAGAACCACCTGCGCGTGCTCGCGCGCTTCCGGAAAATGTCGATTATCCAGATATATATTGGCCCGCGCTATGTGCTCGGCAGCGGGAAGTGTAAGAAGCTTTCCTTGCGGATCGCGACTCCCCTTATCTTTCTCGATCGTAATGCGAAGATCGGAGTCTGATTGCCCGAAGGAGATCGAGACGAGAAGTATCATCGTCAGAAATGCGGCAAATACTGTTCTTTTCATATGAGGCGGGGAACTGTGCTCCTAAAAGGGTAGCGATTTTTGGATTACGGGGCAATAAAAAGCGTTGCCGTTAAGTGTGAAGGGCAAATGAGCTTCGTGCTAGACTTTCAGTTTTGGAGTAACACCTATCGTGAAGATTTCTTTCAACGGCGCCACCACGATGACGGCCGATCTCGAGACAGATATTCGCGCAGCGGCAGCTGCGGGTTACGATCTCATCGAGCTTCGTTCGAACAAGCTTTACGAGTATCTCGAAGCGCATTCGGTCGACGACTTAAAGGCTTTGCTTGCGGAGACCGGCATTGAAGCGCTTTCGATAAAC
>JAFAOW010000050.1 GCA_019247455.1 Acidobacteriota bacterium
CATTTCTATTTGGCGATGTACTGGGCCGAGGCGCTCGCGAAACAAGATGCCGACGCTGATATCGCCGCCGCTTTTGCGCCTGTCGCGAAAGCCATGCAGGACAACGAAGCGAGGATCAACGACGAGCTGCTCGCCGCTCAGGGCAAACAGCAGGATGTCGGCGGCTATTACCATCCCGATCCAAAAAAAGCGTATTCTGCGATGAGACCGTCGCCGACCCTCAACGGGATCGTCGACGGTATGTGAATTTGACTCCTCCCAAAACGCCGCCCCGAATGGTGCTAGAGGATATAAGAAAGAACCGCGCGGCGATGATCGCGATCCCGTCGATCATGGGGCTGGCAGCCTTCGTTCTTTGGACGCAGGGCCGCGTCTGGTGGTGCCAGGCAGGCGACTATTGGCCGTGGGCGTGGAACATTTGGTCCACTCACAACTCGCAGCATCTCATCGACCCCTATTCATTCACGCACATCCTCCACGGCGTGCTGGAATTCTGGCTTCTTGGATTGATCTTCCGAAAGATGCCCGTCGCATGGAGACTGGTAATCGCTGTCGCGATCGAAGCCTGTTGGGAAATGGCCGAGAACTCCGCCTACGTCATCGAACGCTACCGCGCTGCAACGATCTCGCTCGATTATTTCGGCGACTCGATCATCAACTCGATGTCCGATATTTTCTGCTGCGGACTAGGATTCGTGATCGCTTACAAGTTGAAATTATGGAGGTCGCTGGCGCTTTTCGTCGCTACCGAACTCGTCCTGCTTGTAACGATCCGCGATAGCCTCGTGGTGAACATCATCATGCTCGCGTTACCGCAAGGCCCAACAAAACAAGCGATCCTTCAGTGGCAAATGGCAGGAAAATAATTCAGCCCACGAAAGATACTAAAGGTACGAAATCAAAAATCTTTCGTGCCTTTGGTGTGTTTCGTGGGCTAAATGTCTTACCGCTCGCCGCGAGCTGCCTCGACCTGGGTTTCGAGATCTACAGCCAGCTTGCGTGAGCCGGGCTGATCGAACGTTTCTGTCCAGCGCAGGGCTTCATCCAGAACCCGCAGTTGGTATTCGCGCCAGTTCGGTTTACCGGCCACCGAGCCAAATTCGCCGTTGTAGTAGGCGGAGCGGGGCGGCCGCACGCGATCCGTCATTCCCGGGTCGACAGAGATGGTCATCGTCGGAATACCCGAGTCCTCGACGACACGTGCGACGATACCGAGCGTCTGATGACAAAGTCGCGATGCTGGGATGAGAAGTGCGGCCTGAATACCGTATCGATGGCAGCGTTCTGCTATCTGCGGGCCTAGTTCCTCCGCAACCTTGGCGGCGTTTGGTATCCAGCTGCTCAACGACCAGAAAACGTTGTTGAGGCTGCCAATCACAAAGCTCGTCTGATATTCGAGCAGGCGGTCGATGGGAACTTGGACATTCCGGTCTTCGATAACCGCCGTTGGATCATAACCTTTCGCCGCGTATTGCAGATCAGCCGATTCGACCTCGATCGGTATCTCTCGGTAGCCAAGATCCCCGTCCTTCGATGAAAGATCGAAAGGTTCAGTTCCCTCAATATACGCACCGGCCGAGGAGATCAGACCGAGATTCAGCATCGGAAGCGCCCGGCGAAACGGCGTGAACGGCGCGTGCACATTCTCAACGAACGGATAGCCGCGAAGGTCCTCGTTCGAGTTCCATCTTTTAAAGCGGTCGGAAAAAGTATCGACTTTCTCAATTATCTGCATACAGGTCAGATCTTGAATTCCTTCGAGAAATCATAGATATCGGCGGTGTCCTTCCTGCCGGGGCCGAACTTGCGATTCGAAATTATGAAGCACGCCAGCAGCGTTGCGATCATCGCCGCGATCAACGCCCATTCCGAATAATGATGCAAAAGGTCGAACTGCAGCCGAAGCGGATCATCGGCAGCGACCTCGTCGATCGGCTTGCCCATCTGCGCCCTCACCGACGACATCCAAAACGCGATCACAAACTGGCCGACAGCACATGCTGCGCCGAGGGTCAGCACCAACAAACGTTCCATCCACAGCCAGAACTTGTTGACGTTGTTCATCCCGACGAACGATGTCAAGAGAACGGTAGCCGCGATTCCGATCCCGCCGAGGTTCAGTACCGTCAGGTTCCGCCCCACGACCGCCCCGGCCGTCTCATGATCGGCTATGACCGCGAACGCCGACTGCGCGACCCCGATAAAGAAAATGGACGCGCCCAGCCAAATTGCCAGAAGCAATAACCTTATGTCGGAAAAGAATTTCATCAAACGCTAATCATTATCTAGCTTTTCCCGTGAAAGGGCAAAATACTGTTGAGTCCAGCACTGTATACTTTTTCACAGTCTATGACGATCGAAGAAGCTATTAAGGAAGCGGCCTCCAAGCTTCGAGGCGCGGGTGTCGCTAACGAGCGCCGGGAGGCGTCATCACTCGTCGCGTTGGCGATCAGCCGCGAAGCCTCATTCCTGATCGCCCATCCGGAATACATCCTTTCTTCTGGCGAGAAACAAGAATTTCTTGGTCTACTGACACGCCGCTGCCATCGCGTGCCGTTTCAACATCTGACCGGCCTTCAGGAATTCTATGGCCTTGAGTTCCGGGTCTCGCCCTCTGTGCTCATTCCCAGGCCCGAGACAGAGATATTGGTAGAAAAGGCCATCGATCTGCTGCGGGGCAAAGAGAATTCGGTGTTTCTCGAGCTCGGAGTTGGCTCCGGATGTATTTCGATCGCGATCCTTAGCAACGTCAAAACTTCAAAGGCAGTAGGCGTCGATCTGTCGCCTCAGGCATTGGCTGTCACGGCGGCGAATGCGGACAACCACGCCGTCTTAGATCGGATGAAGCTTCTTGAAAGCGACCTGTTTGAGAAAATAACGGGCCAGGTCGATCTGATCGTCAGCAATCCTCCCTATATTCCTAATGGTGATATCGATTCTCTGCAGCCGGAGGTCCGTGATTTCGAACCCCATCTCGCACTTGCCGGCGGTAGCGATGGCCTGGACATTATTCGCAGGATCATCGATGAAGGAATGGCGCATCTGCGACCTGGAGGCAACCTACTGGTCGAGATCGGTTACGGGCAATCGAGTGCGGTCGGCGAACTGCTGGGCCGTGCCGGTTGGATCGATATTTCATTTATCAACGATCTGCAGGGAATACCCCGCATCGCGTTTGCCGCAAAGGGCTCCTGACGCCCGCCAGAATACGCTTGCGCTTGTGCCCAAGTGGAGTTACTATGAGGCTACATTTGGTAGGATTTGACAGTTCTGGCTTAGTTTTTTCGCCCTAATTGGTTCTTTGATTTCATCCCGCTTCGGGGTGGGGTGAACGGAGGTGAAAGCAATATGATAAACGGCTTATTAGCAGTCGTCTGTCTCCTAGCGGCTGGCTTCTGTTTTTACAAATTTCAGACGGCCAACGGTGGTACCGCGTACATGATCGGCGGGATCGTGTTGGCAATACTGATGGCGGTATTCGGCGTAATGTTCCTCTCAGGTCGCGTTAATAAGACAGAGGACATCCATATTACCGAATAGGCCATTTTATCTGGCCCGGGGCCGCTTGAGCGGCGGCTCCTGATTCGTCTCGAAAAGCATTCAGATTCGGGCGGTTGTTGTGTAAGCAGCAGCCGCTTTTTCGTTTGTGGGGCCTACGAGCTAGGCTTCGCGTTTGAAAATAAGATATAATGTTTACGAAAAGGTAAGGTTTCTAACGATCTGCTTTTTCGCCCGTTTATGCCAAAGATCTCCGACATTCAGGAAACTCCCAACCCCAACGCGGTCAAGTTCATTTTACGTGAACCTGTGTCGTGGGGGACCTCGCATTCCTTCAAGAACAAAGAGGCCGGCGAGGGTGATCCGTTGGCAAAGTCGCTCTTCGACGTGGGCGATGTCGTTTCCGTGTTCTACATGGATAAGATGATCACCGTCGAGAAGACCGATGAGGCCGAGTGGGATGAGATCTTGCCGGCGTTGGCTGTACCCATCAGGGCTGCGGAGGCGGTAAAGGTTTCGAATGGTAACGCAAAGGCTGCTGCTGTATCTGTCGGCGGGGCTATCGCCGCGGCGGCGAGCGACGACCCAAAGCTCGGCGCCATCAACGAGCTTTTGGATGAACGCATCCGACCGTACCTCGCAGGCGATGGCGGCTGGCTCGAGGTCCTCGAGCTCGATAACGCCAACACCCTCAAGATCCGTTACGAAGGCGCCTGCGGCAGCTGCCCAAGCTCCCTCACCGGCACCCTCATGGCCATCGAGAACATGATCCGCGAAGAGATCGACCCTGAGATATCGGTCGTGGCGGTCTAGCTAAGTTCAACATTTTCTTGACATAAATCGCGTATTTTCGTCATAATTCGAGTGATGGCGATCTGTGTAGATCGTCGCCCTTCCGAATGGGGTAAGATCTACCCGCATCAGCCAACCGCAATAAATACCTTGTTTTGCTCATTTTGATGGAGGAGAAACGTTGTGAATAGCGAAGAACTCGAACAGAGTTTGAAAATGGAATTCGAGACATTTTTGAAAGGCGTCCACCACCAGATGCGTCAGGACGTGTCCGAATTTCAAGCGCGCATCGAGGCCGAGTTCGAGAAGCACCGTGCACAGATAAACGAGGCTTTTCAGGCGTTCGCACAGCGTTTTGATTCCAAGGCCGGCTTTGACGAGGCATTTGCCAGTTCGGTCGCCGAGCACCTGCGGCTTGCACGTGACGAGGGAGCCAAGGTCGCTGCCCAGGCGCTTGCCGAAGCGGAAAACCTTCGCGAATCTGAAGTACCGGCTGCCGCCGCAGAACCAGCTAAATACGACGCGATCCGTGATGCGATCACGGACATCAGCAGCAAGGACAGCCAGTCCGCGATCCTAAAGTCCCTCGTCGAGCACGCTACGAACTTCGCGGGCCGCGGCGCGTTCTTCATCGTAAAGAACGACCAGCTTGCCGGCTGGAAGGTTTTCGGTGACGCGGGCGACGCCGAGAATTCGATCCGCGAGGTCCACTTCCCTGTTGCAAATGACTCGATGCTTGGCGAGGCGGTCCGCTCGCTGCACACGGTGGACAGCGGGCGCTCGGGGGACTCCGCATTCATGGGCCCGCTCGGATTTGAGAGTCATGGCGATATGTACGCTGTTCCGCTCGTCGCCCGCGGCCGCGGAGTAGCGGTCTTATATGCTGACGGCGGTTCGAATGGGACCGTAAATCGCGAGGCGATCGAATCTATGGTTCGGGTCGCGAGCCTGACGGTAGAGCTGCTCGCGGCATCAAGCTCGTCGCCGCATGCCGAAACTCAAACCCACTTTGAACATTCTTCTCAGCCCGAGCAGCGTCACGAGCCTTCGGCGAAGGAAACGCGATTCGAAGATACGATACAGCATACGCCTACGTTTGAATCGGCACCCGCTGCGTCTGATAGCGGATTTTCCTTCTCGCCGGGCGCTGCGGACTCGAGCCCTTTCGGCGCCCCGGCAGCGCATCACGAAGAACCCGCGACCCCGAACTTCCGGGAGGAAGCACCCGTTTACCAACCGGAGCCAGAACCTGTCACCGACAACAGCGGAGCAATGGTGTTCGAATCAGGCGGCTCGATCGAGTCCGCCGAGATCGCGGACGAGCCCTCACCATTCGAGCGGCCGGCCTTCGCGCCTTCGTCGCCGGCATCACCACAGGCTGCCCCCGTGGGCGTGGCTGTAGAGCAGGGCATCGAACCTGTTGGCGGCGTCGTGTCGACAAGGCCGACCTCGAGGCTGAGCGACCGTGCGGTAGACCTGCCGATCGAGGTGCCTGACGAAGAGAAACGCCTTCATAACGACGCGCGTAGATTTGCGAGGCTGCTCGTTTCCGAGATCAAGCTCTATAACGAGAAGAAGGTGATGGAAGGCCGCCAGGCTTACGACCTTTACGACCGCCTTAAAGAGGCCATCGACCGATCACGCGAGATGTACGACAAGCGAGTGCAGCCGCCTGTGGCAGCGCGCTTCGACTATTTCCATTACGAGTTGGTCAACGCTTTGGCAGAGGGTAACGCAGAGCGCCTGGGTGGAGATTATCCCGGGGCGACCGTTTAGTTGATTGCCTACTTTTGGAAACGAGGCCGCAAGAACTGCGGCCTTTTTTTCTGTATTTTCAATGGCAGGTAGCCTCGGCTGAACAAATGAGCCACGCACGCAATGTGGAAAATGTAACCCTGTTTACATATCATTATTTGGTATCGCGCAATGATATCCGCTGCCTATGCCGAAGACCCTAGTCCTATCTCTAGACGGCCGTGAGATACCTGTAAATCTCATTCGCGTCACGCGCGAAAAGCTGTATGGCTCGGTCGAGATAGAGGCGTTCGACGAGAAGAAGAACCCCGCCACCTTAAAGGTACTCGCAGCCGACGGCAAAACGCTGATCGACAAGGGCGGAACCGGCCTGGAAGTTTTGGACGAAAAGGGACAGTCGCTCGACCGCAACGACCTGATGCCGGTCGACCTCAACGGCGACAAGATCGACACGGTCGAATCGTCATTCAGCCACAAGAACATCCTGAAGAAGGCGAAGATGGACCAGTACTTTGACCTGGTGGTAAAGGCTGTGTATGCGCTCGCTCCGACGGAGGAAGATGACGAGAAGTATCTCAACGATCATCTCAGCGGCGACAATGTTTACACATTTCCATTTGCGTATCGCGACGGGCCGATGTTTGACACGGCATTCATCGTCGGCGGCGAGAAGGAGGGTGCCTTTATGGTCACAGGCACCGAGGCAGAGGTCGAATTTCTAAGTCTAAAACAGCAGGGCGTGCTCGACTCGCAGGAGGAAGAAGATATTTCGGGCGATGACATCAGCTTCGATCTAATGTAGATATGCCGATAAACCTCAGCAATGAAAAAGGCCGGGATGCCGTCGTCGCTTTTGAGACGCTCCTCGACAACCGCGAGATCTTTTACGTCGATAAAAAGAAAAAAGAGACGATGACACGCCGCGTGCTCAAATCAGACATCGAGCACGACCTTGGGGCGCTTGTGAAAAATGAAAAGCAGCTTAAGGTATTCGGCAAAAAACTCGTCGAGGGAGATCCCGAGATAGATATGGAGACTTTCGGGATGTTCCTTGCGGACACGTCGCGGGTCTACGTCTCAAAGAAAGGTATCGTCAGGCTCGTCGAAGAATTCGAGGTGATCAAGAAGCCTGATGGCACCGTGCGTGATCGTCGCCCCCGCGTGAAACATCCGCAGAATATCAATGTCGAGGGTGTGCCCATTCGCTGGACCGGTAAGTTCATTAAGAAGGACGAGGCGCTAGTGCGCTTTGTTTTTACTAATAAGAAACAGATCGTTCATATTAACGGCCTAACGTTCGATTTTTTGTACGACATGGCCAAGGACCTCGCAAAGCGCGACTCATTCATGCTGCTTCGCGGGGGTGACAAGGGCAACGAGCCCATCGTCATGAACCGCGGGGGCAAGCAATATAACGCCTTCCTTGAGGGACGGGTGAAAGGCAGCAGTTACTGCCTCATCCTGCATCTCTCGAATCTCGAACTCAAGCGACCAGAGGAGGCCGACGTTGCCCAACGCTAGTCTCGACAGAAAGAAATTGAAGTGTAAGTTCGACTATTGCACCGGCAAGTCGAATGATCTCGCTGATCCTTCGCTGTGGCCGCGCACACAAGAATATAAACGCCGTCTAAGCGGCGGCACTCGCGCCGTGGCGGCAGCGGACATATCTCGCCTGCCAAAGGCCTCGGGGTATTACGTCACGCGCAAATACGACGGTGAGTTCGGCTTTCTTGTTTGGGACGGCAAGAGCATTCTCACCATCAATCCAAACGGAACGGTTCGCGTCGGGCTTCCTTGCCTTGACGAGGCTGGCGAATTACTTAAAAAGGCGAAGGTCAAGTCCTGTATGCTGGGTGTTGAATACTACGTCAAAGAGGGATTGACCGCGGCCCACCCTGTTCAGCAGATCGTCAGCATCCTTCGAAATCCTTCATCAAAAAAAGAATTGGATCGCGTCGGCCTCGCCGTTTTCGACGTAGCGGAGAATGAAGGAAAGGCGGTCGGTTCGGTGGCCGACGTGTTCAGGCTGCTCGACAAGTGGTTTGCGAAAGGCAAGCTGGTCCACCCGGTGGAATATCGTAAGACCGACAAGATCGACGGAGTGCTGGAGGCCTTCAATGACTGGGTGGTTGGAGAAGGGTCCGAGGGCCTCGTCGTGCGCAACGATAAGGTCGGTACGTTCAAGATCAAGGCACGGCACACGCTTGACTGCGCCGTGATCGGTTTTTCGGAGGGCACCGAGGGGCGGAAGGAGATGCTCCACGACCTGCTCGTCGCGATCGTTAGAAAAGACGGCACGTTCCAGGAGTTGACGCGCGTCGGAGGCGGCTTTACCGAGCAGCAGC
>JAFAOW010000155.1 GCA_019247455.1 Acidobacteriota bacterium
CCGGATCAGGAGTCCGGTGGTCGAAAGGCCGTGCAGGATCGTGCCCTGCCGCTCGCATTCATTCTAGCACATTGCTAGAAAGGGAAACGCCCGCCATTGCTGACGAGCGTTTGGTCCGAAGATGCTATCTTCGGGGTTGTTACAATCGTAAAAGATAGCACCGAATGTCAGGTAAGTCAATGGAAAATCAAGGTGTTTCTCTCCGCAAAGTAATCGTTTACGTAGATGGGTTCAATTTCTATTTTGGCCTCAAAGATAACGACTGGCGACGGCATTATTGGCTCGATATACCTAAATTCGCCCGCAATTATCAACGAAATCGATCTCAGGAACAGCCAGCTTCCCGAAGATTCCGGCGCCGGGCTATACCTTTAGGCGCCCAGATTACTGGAAGTGAGTATAAAATACTCGTATGAACGCCAAACAAAAGCGAGAGCCTAAAGAACCTCTAAAGCTCCCGGTGGACTTTGAAGAGGCGCTTTCGGACCTGCTAAAAGTAAGGCCGCCGATCAAAGAACCAGCGGTCAAGAAGCCCTCCAAAACACCGAAAAAGGCTAAATCCTAGATCGAGCCAGCCTGTCGGTATTTACTGTACGATACTAGGGTCGGGTTTGCGAAGTATATAATTCCCTTTTAGTGCCTGAAATGCCGAATTCCAGTGAATGCCATCGCGATGCCGTGCTCGTTTGCGGCCGCAATGGATTCGTCATCCTTGATCGATCCCCCGGGCTGGATGATGGCGGTAACGCCGTATTTGGCGGCTTCGTCTACATTATCGCGAAAGGGAAAGAAGGCGTCGGACGCGAGAGCTGAGCCCTTCAGCGGCAGGTCGAACCTCTCCGCTCGCATCGCGGCGATCCGGATGGAATCGACCCGATTCATCTGACCAGCGCCTACACCGAGGGTCTGTTTAGCGTTTGCGAGGACGATGGCGTTCGATTTGACGTGCTTGCATACGGTCCAGGCGAAAAGCATTGCTTGAGTTTCGTCGTCGGTCGGTTGGCGTTCCGTGACGGTATTGAGATCGCTTGCCGTGAGATGGTGAAGATCGGCGTCCTGAACCAAGAAGCCGCCGCAGATCTGTTTGTACAGCAAAGAAGATCCTTCGTTGCTATGTTGCGTGTCACGCCCTTGCTTATGCGCGGGTTTCTGCAACTCGGCGCCCGCCATGCGAAGTACCCTTAGATTCTTTTTTGAACGAAATATTTCTAGTGCGTCGCGCTCGTAATCCGGAGCTACGATGACCTCGGAGAATATATCTATCACGGCGTTTGCCGCCTCACCGTCGACGCTGCGGTTGAATGCAACGATGCCGCCGAATGCAGACACCGGGTCGGTGGATAGGGCCCGGCGATACGCCTCGAGAGCCGTAGCTCCCATCCCAACACCCGATGGGTTAGTGTGCTTGATGATAGCAACGGAGAGCTCGTCGAAGTCATTTACGAGTGCCCAGGCCGCGTCGGCGTCAACATAATTGTTGAAGGACATTTCCTTGCCATGGAGCTGCTCGGCGTTCGCGATGCCCTCATCGCCGCTCGAATACACTGCCGCGGCTTGGTGCGGATTTTCGCCGTAGCGGAGATCAGCGATCTTAGCAAGGGAAAGTGTGATCTCCTCGCGCCACCTGGCTGCTCCGTTTCCGCCGTCATCAAACTGGCCCCCCGCTGACGCAGGGGGTTCCGACAAGGTGTACTCAAGGAATCCCGCGATCGTCGCATCGTACGTCGCAGTGCGGAGAAAGGCAGCGGCCGCCAGTTTTGAACGCGTTTCAAGCGAGAGAGCGCCCTCAGTGGCTTTGAGTTCCTCGATGATCTCAGGATATCGGGCGACGTCGGTGACGACCGCCACGTCGCGCCAGTTCTTTGACGCGGAGCGTATCATCGCCGGGCCGCCAATGTCGATATTCTCGACCGCCTCATTTAGGGTTACGCCGTCTTTACAGATAGTTTCTTCGAATGGGTAAAGATTGACGACCACAAGATCGATCGGTTCGATCCCGTGATTGGCCATCGCAGCCAGGTGGTCAGGGTTGTCGCGAACAGCGAGGAATGCCCCGTGGATACGCGGGTGCAGTGTCTTAACGCGGCCGTCCATCATTTCGGGAAAGCCCGTTACGTCGGCGACCTCAGTGACCTCTAATCCGGCATCGCGGAGAGCCTTGGCCGTGCCGCCGGTCGAGATCAATTCGACGCCAAAGCCTACGAGCACCCGGGCCAAGTCGACCAGCCCGCTTTTATCCGTAACGCTCAAAAGTGCGCGCTTTATCTTTCGTGATCCAGTCATTTTATAAGGTGCGAAGTAAACACCTTAACCCGCAGCGCGGAACGTGAGCAAATCAAAGAGGCTGCCTTGTTCAGACAGCCTCGAAAGAGATGCAGGATCGAATTCGTGTTAGAAAAAGAACCGGCCCAGGAACAACAGGCTGAGCATAAATATCATCACGTAAACGATGATTTTGATAAGACTCATTGAATCCTCTATGCTAGGGCTCGAGACCCATACGAAATAGCAATACTATTCCCGCCCTTCACCCGATGTCAAAAATAATACACCGTTTAGCACTGGTTTTGACGGTCGGGACCGCGATTTTACAATTCTTAACAATCGCCGCGGGCCAGGACATTGAGGCGTCAATTTCGTTTGATGCCGCCAAGCCAAATTTGGTGCACGTCGAGGGGAAATTCATCTGGCCAAGCGGCGTAAAACCTTCGCTGAACCTCTCATTTGTGACCGAATATGCGGGTATCAAGGGCCTGGGCGACCGCATTTCAAATGTCGAGCTCAAGGCTCCCGACGGCAAGCCGGTCAGCTATCTGACCGTCCGTCCGGGT
This sequence comes from Acidobacteriota bacterium, assembly GCA_019247455.1. Lineage (GTDB taxonomy): Bacteria > Acidobacteriota > Blastocatellia > Pyrinomonadales > Pyrinomonadaceae > OLB17. Next base: position 2,832 of record JAFAOW010000155.1, read on the forward strand.
GACTATCTCGCGTCGGGCGATTTCGTTTCATGGTCCTACACTATGGACCTCACGCCGCCGAAAGATCCGACCGCGGCGGCTCATGTGTCGTGGGAGTCACAGGGAAGAGGAATTCTCTTCCTCAACGATCTCCTCCCAGAACCGGACGATCGAGCAGGAGCTATTATCCATATCGCTGGTGAACCACTCGGAACACGCCGTTTTGGAAACAAGTCAACCGGAGTTACGGGGTTACGGCTAGAACTGGCGGTGCTCGACCAACGCGCCTTGTATGAGACGTCCTCGAAAAAGAGTGCTCTGACGCTTTCTTTATCGGGCGAGTGGAAGTTTTCTCAAACGACAGCATTCTCAGTCGGAAGGGAGATCTTGGATAGCTACGAAACCTCATTCGGAAAACTCAGCGCGGGAGGAACCTTTGTCCAAATTATTCCCTATCCCGTTGACGTGTCCGTTGGAAACTACGAGGCTGACACCCGCGATAGCACGATCACGATCATCTCCTCCGACATGCCCTTCGAGTCGCAGTCTAAGCAGCGGCTGGCAGAGATCTTGCGGCATGAGATGTTTCACCTATGGTTCCCGAACGGCGTGAATCTGAAGGGTCAGTACGATTGGTTTTATGAGGGGTTTGCGATCTACGAGGCTGAAAAGCTGGGCGTCTCGATGGGCCAGATCAGGTTTGACGACCTGCTGTCGACGGTCGAGAGGGGGCTAGTTATCGACCGCGTGCAGGGACGGCGGCAGTCGCTGATGGACGCGGGGAAGGACCGCTTCGACGGGGCCGGACAATATATGTACGCGCGGGGGATGCTCGTGGCTTTCCTGTGCGACGTCGCGATGCTCGACGCCTCAAAAGGTAAGCAGGGCATCGACGATCTTCTCCGCGACCTTTATCAAAAACATCGGCCGCCCGCGCCGGAGGCGGATGCTGAGAAAACCGTCCTCGACGCCCTTCGCTCTCACAAAGAGCTGCAAACAATAGTGGATCTGTACATTCTAGGTTCAGGCGTTATTGATCCCGGGCCTTTTATGAAAGCTTCCGGTTTAGAATGGACGACCGGCACAACCTGGCTCAAAGTATCGGCCAAACCCTCGAGCCGCCAAAAGACTATCCTCGAGAAGTTGGGTTATAATAGCTGGCGAAAATTGCTTCAGAAGTAAATGTTAAAACGTATCGTTCCTGTTCTTTTTCTCGCCGTATTTGCTGCGTTCCAGCTTGGATGCACGTGGCTGCAGGGCAGCGTCCTCGGCCCTAATGACACCGCGACCGTCATCGCC
>JAFAOW010000265.1 GCA_019247455.1 Acidobacteriota bacterium
TGTGCCGCTGTTCCTTTACAAAAATGATGATCACCAGCAGCCCGAGCACGACCGGTATCGACGCGAATAAAAAGACCCACTGATACTCGCCGATCGTTGGGTTCTGTTTGTCTTTCGCGATAAAAAAGATCAGCACGAAAGCAACAACAGGACCGATGACCGCACCGACATGGTCCGCAGCTCGATTGAATCCAAACGCCAAGCCGCGGTCCTTGTCGGACACGCTCTCAGCTATCAATGCGTCCCGAGGTGCTCCGCGAACACCTTTCCCAACACGGTCTGTCAACCGTATAGCGAGTACCTGCTCCCAGGTGGTCACAAATGCGAGAAATGGACGCGTAACGGCAGCCAACGCGTAGCCGATAGCGACGGGCAGCTTTCGCGTGCCGGATCGGTCGCTCAAGTAACCGCTGAATAGTTTGAGAATGCTCGAAACAGATTCCGCGAAACCCTCTATCAGCCCGATAGCGAATGGCGACGCCCCAAGGGCCAAGGCCAGGAATGCCGGCATCAACGGGTAGACGATCTCGCTCGACACGTCGTTAAGCAGGCTGACCGCGCTCAGGGCAAGAACGTTTGCCGGCATCGACCGGTAACGTGTTAGCAGATTTTTATCGTTCTCCCCCTGATTCCCAGCCATTCGCTATCTTTTCGGGGACGGGGTCGGGGTACGGGAATTACTAGCAGTGGGGGTCGGGCTTCGATAAACGGGACGATCTGGCTTACCACCATAGATAACTGTTGCGTCGAACCATACGCCGACGGCCACGACCGCGATCGCAATGACGATCGCCACGGCCAGGACGCCAAGAAGTACAGCGACACGCCAGGCCATTTTTAGCGACCTCTTCAGGAAGAAAAAGAGAACTACCGACGCGATGGCCAGGATGACAAAAACGACGAATCCAATGACCGCGCCAACAGGCGTACCAACGGGGAATGCTGCGTCCATCAACAACATCATCTTTCACCTCGCTCGGCCGAATGCTCGAGCACAGCCATGTCCTCTTCCGTCAACTCGACTGTCTCGGCAGGCAGCGCGTACTCCTCGTCCGCCCACGCCCCGAAATCAAGGAGCTTGCACCTTTCGGAGCAAAATGGGCGGAATTCGTTGCCTTCGAACTCGGTCTTTGTACCGCAGTGAGGGCATTTAGCTAGCAGCATAATCCTTTTGTTGAGATTAGCACAGGATTTCCCGAATGGACTTGCTCCTCTGCCGCGTTACGGAGAAACTTTCTCTTCGGACCTCGCTGCGCGAACATTCGCACACAAAAGACGTATTCTGATATAGGTATCTGTGATACAAGGGTGATGGTATGAGTGACTACAAGGATAAGTTTGACCGCTGGACGAAAAAGGCAAGCGAGAAGCTCGAGCAGCTCGATTCTCAGATGGGCCTGAAGGACAAGATCGAGGGCGGTGCGAAGGCCGTCTACGACGCCGCTCAAAAAAGCGCGGAATACATAAAGACCGAGGCTGAGAAGACAGACACCGGCAAAAAGGCCGTAAAGATCGCTGAGGACGTCCGAGATACCGCCGTGGGCGCTGCAAAGACCGCATGGAATGTGAGCGAGCCGGTTCGCGATGCGGCCGCCGATGCTGGAGCTGCCGCCGGGGGGGTGGTTGTCGACACCGCCGAAAAGGCGACTGATTTTGTCAGCAACGCCGGCGGTACCGTCGGCACGAATGCCAAGCGGGTAGCAAAGGTCGTCGGCTTCGGCTCAAGTCTTTCGTCGACTCTCGAGGCGGCGGTCAATTCCGCACAAAAAGCTGTCGACTGGGCCAAAGAAGATCCCGTCCGGGCCGCGACCACGGGTGTTTCAATGGCTATCGGAGCAGGGCTCGGTGTGATCTTCACGGGTATCAGTTCACACTGGCTGCTCAATTCCGCAATTCCCACCTGGTCGGTAAAGAAACTCGCCGAGAGCTTTGACGGCTATCTAAAACGTCGCGAAGAGCTTATCAATAAGGGAGCTCTCAATCAGGCGGACGCCGAGCGGATCCAGTTCGAACGCGACATCGCAAAACGAGTCGGAGCGCCTCTACTCGGTGCATTCTCGTTTGCCTCCGGCGCGGTGATGATGACGAACGTCCTTAACCCCGCTGCCGTCACAGGCTTTCCCATCGGCAACATAATCGGCGGCAATCCTTTGCTCGAGGGGGTGTGGTTCTTCGGAAACGGAATGGTCTGCTTTAAGACCAGCTATGATTTCTTTATGATCGCGCTGGCGGATGATGCTGACGTCCAGCGAATGGTAACCGAAATAAAGGGCATGCTGCCGGCCGCTAGTTAAGCCGTATCGGAAACGGCGTAAAGCACAGCACAAAGATCAGCAACGTAAGGAAGGCGATCACCTTCCTTTTTGCATCCAGCGGGGTGACATCCCACGGTGTTGGATGTTTGATCCGCATCATTATCCCCAGAATGATCGTGATAAGAAATCCGCTCGGGCTCCCGTAAAAATAGAAGCCGATCACTGAAAGGCATGCCATTACCGGAAATGCGATCCGGCCAGTCCAGTAATGCACCCGCTCGCCGAACACCGCGTATATAGCATGTCCACCGTCGAGTTGTCCCGAGGGAATGAGATTTAAGGCGGTAACCAACAGCCCAACCCACGCGGCAAAATAAAACGCATTGCCGTTGCTGACTGACGGATCATGCCCGATCAGCGCTCCCGCGAGTTTCATGAATAGAGGGTCCGCGAAGGTGATCCCCGTTGCGTTCGCCAATTGGTCGGCTGTCGCAGGCTGCATCGTTGCAACACCAAGGAAAGCTATCGGGATCAATGCAACAAACCCGGCGATCGGTCCGGCGACACCGATATCAAACACCGCTCGTCGGGTGGGCATCGGTGAAAGGATCTTGATAAAAGCGCCAAAAGTCCCCGCCGGCCCGATCATGGGCGGCGTCGGAATAAAGAAGGGCAGCGTCGCGTCGACTCGATACAACCGGCACGCGATGTAGTGCCCCATCTCGTGGCAGAACAAGATGAACATCAGCGAGATCGAGAATTCGAGCCCCTCAGTCAACAGCCCGGGTGAAGTAAAAAGCTCACGCACCGCATCGACGATGAATCCGGCGTACATAGCCGGCATCATCATCACGAATTTGCCAAACTCTCCCGCGGTTTGAGGATCAGGAGCATTCAGCAAACTCCCGCCGCCGCGGCCGAACGGGAATAATGTGCCTGCCAGCGTTACTGTACAAAAGGTCGCAATGAGCAGCAGGAAGTGTCGAATGTATGTCCCTGTGGTCGGTTTCAGGACCGGACGGTCGCGATAAAGAGCTTCGAAGGTCTCGGGTTCTGTCATTAATGCTAAAAAGAGAATCGCAGATGCGCGAGGGTCAATTCAACCTAACACGCGTCTGCGATCCCTGTAGATCTTGTTTCGAGCGGGCCCTTTAGGCGACAGCCTTTGCCGAAAGCTCTTTGCCTGGCTTGAACCTTATCGTTTTTCCCGCCGGTATAGGCACTTCTTTACCCGTCCGGGGATTGCGTCCCACGCCCCGCTTACGCGGTTTTACGACAAATACACCAAAGCCGCGCAGCTCTATTCGGCGTCCGCGTGCCAACGCATTCTTCATCGCCTCGAAAAGCGAGTCCACCACTTGTTCAGCTTTTTGTTTAGGTACGCCCGTCCTGTCAGCCACCAGGTTAACGATATCTAGCTTGATCATTATTTCCTCCGGGGGTTCGGAAACGTGGGAAATGAAGTCAACCAATGCGCCCCTGAATAATAATCCCCTAAATTAGTGTCTGTCAAGAGTTTAAATCGATGACCGCCAAATAATGATCCCACCGTTCGACCCCCTGTTCGCAAGCATTTTCGCGCCAAAGTGATAATATCGACTCGTCCGTATAATGTAGGGATCCTATGCGTTGGAGCGATCTAAGGCAGAGTTCAAACGTTGAAGACCGCCGCGGGATGGGCGGCCCCATGATGATCGGCGGAGGCGGCCTCGGCGTGCTTGTACTGGCGCTCGCCGTCTGGCTTTGTGGAGGCGACCCAAGTCAGCTCCTCCAGAGCGGCCCGAACGGAAGCGAGGTGCCGCAGCCGGGGCAAACGGCGAATCGCGTATCACCTGACCAAAATCGAAAATTCGCGGGCGCCATCGAGGGCAATCTTGAGGACACATGGAAGCAGATCCTTCCGCAGCAGGCTCACGTACAGTTCCGGCCACCCGTTCTCTCGCTTTACACTGGCCAGGTCGCTTCAGCGTGCGGCAATGCGAGCGCCGCAATGGGGCCGTTCTATTGTCCCGGCGATAGAAAGCTATATCTCGACTTCGCTTTCTTTGACGAGCTAAGGCGGGAATTCAAGGCACCGGGTGATTTCGCCCAGGCTTATGTGATCGCTCACGAATTTGGCCATCACATTCAGAATCTCGTCGGAACGATGGATAAGGTTCAGCGAGCGGGCGAGAACAACCGGCTGTCGGTCGCGCTGGAGCTTCAGGCCGATTGCTACGCAGGCATCTGGGGCTACTACGCCCAAAAGCAAAATCTCCTTGAGGCCGGCGACGCTGAAGAAGCTCTTCGCGCAGCGTCATCCGTCGGCGACGACATGATCCAAAAACGCACACAGGGGTACGTAGTGCCTGAGTCCTTCACCCACGGCTCGGCGCAACAGCGTATGCAGTGGTTTACGCGGGGCTTTCAGTCGGGTCAGATGTCTCAGTGCCAGACGTTCCGGTAGCCGGCTCAAAATCCTTCCCGTATAACTCTTTGTAGATCCAGCCAAGCACGCGGGCCTCGGCGGTGCATAGCGCTTCGAGCCAGCAGCTCGAGAGATAAAGCCGCTTCTCGATGTTTGAAGTAAGCTTCCCGGCCTTCGCAAGCGAAAAGGCTTCCGCGTCCGCATCGAGATCATAAGCGTGACTGAGCTCGAGTTTCGTCTCGCGCGCACGCCCTAAAGCCTCAAGAACATCCGTGATCCAGTCCTTTAGCAGCGGTTCCGTGTTGTTGTGCTCAAGCGCCTGCAGGGTGCCGATGGCAAACCGAGCCTCGGCATTCTCGAAAGGATAGGTCCCGACCCCATTCTCCTCATCGTCCGCCTGTTTCCATTTGAACAGCTCGTCCGTATTCGGATGTCGTATGCGCGAGGTTCGCTCGTCATTGGCCAAAAACCACTCGACTATATCGGCAAGCGAGTTTACATCGACTACGCCATCCGCGTCACGCCGTATTGAAGGAGGGCCCTGTGTCTGAGGTTCAGCCATAAAATGAGCGGCGTAGGATGCGCCGCGTCGGGCTAGATTATTCCACGCCGCCCGAAACTTTTACAATCCCGCCGCCGCCTCGTTATAATCAGCGTACCGTGGCAGAAGAAACGCTTTCGACTACATTTCGCACCACTGAACCTACGTCAGAAGAGGAACGTGATCTCGGTTTTGGCTCGGTGGTAACAGGCCAAAGCAGACGGCGGCTGATCAACGCGGACGGTACGTTCAACGTCGAGCGCACCGGAATGCCGGCCCTGCATTCGCTGAATCTTTACCACACTCTCCTGTCGATGTCCTGGCCGCGCTTCCTCGCGCTGGTTCTTCTTCTTTATTTTCTCAGCAATCTGGTTTTCGGCCTGATGTACTCAGCATTCGGATCGAGCGGCCTGGTCGATACTTCGGCCGAGCCGATGTTGAATATGTTCGTCCGCGGATTCTTCTTCAGCGTGCAGACTTTCGCTACGATCGGCTACGGAACGATCCATCCCGTAGGAGTGACCATCAATCTGCTTGTGACGATCGAGTCTTATTACAGCTTGATAGCCAATGCGCTGATCACGGGAGTCGTTTTCGCCCGATTCGCGAGGCCGACTGCTAAGGTCAAGTTCAGTAAGGTCGCAGTGATCGCGCCGTACCGAGGCAGGCATGGTTTTATGTTCCGCCTGGTCAACGGACGCAGCAACCAGTTGATCGAGGTAGAGATAAAGGTTATGTTCGCGCGGTTTCTGGACGAGAACGGCCAGGCGGTCCGCCGTTTCGATTTTCTTGAGCTTGAGAGGAACAAGGTCGCATTCTTTCCTCTCTCCTGGACCGTCGTCCATCCTATTGATGAAAGGTCGCCGATGTACGGTCTTACGTCCGAGGACCTAATTCGGACCGATGCCGAGATACTGATACTTCTTACTGCAACCGACGAGACGTTCTCACAAACCGTACATACTCGATCCTCCTACAAGCCGGAGGAGATCAAATGCGGTTATAGGTTCGTCAGCATATACAACGAGGTCCAGGATGGCGAGCCCATCTCGATCAACGTCCGAAAGCTTTCTACCGTAGAGCCTGCTGAGATCGAAAAAGCGCTCGCCGCCGCCAACTGATCGAATTTGTAAGCCATCATCTATCCCGAATGTTCACAGGCTTGATCGAAGAGTTAGGACGCGTGATAGCGGTCGAACCTACCGCGGCGGGTGCTCGTCTTGTCGTGTCCGCGTCACTTGTTACCTCTGACATTTCAAACGGCGACTCGATCGCTGTCAACGGCGTTTGCCTGACAGCTCTCGATGTAACGCCCGACTCTTTTACCGCGGATGTATCCCCCGAGACGCTTCAGCGAACGACGATCGGGGATCTTAGGCCGGCTTTCCCAGTCAATCTCGAGCGGGCCGTGACGATCTCCACGCGGCTCGGCGGCCACATGGTCCAAGGACACGTTGACGGTCGCGGCACTTTTCTAGGCGTGATCGACGAAGGCGATTTCCACACCGTTACGATCGGCTTTCCGACCGAACTCGACCGATATCTTGTCGAAAAAGGTTCTGTCGCCGTCGACGGCATAAGCCTCACCATCGCTCGACTCTTCGAAGACAGCTTCGAAGTTGCGATTATTCCTAAGACATGGCAAGTCACCAGCCTCTCAAGCCACGGCCCCGGCGACAAGGTAAATCTCGAAGTCGATATCATCGCAAAATACGTTGAAAAGCTCTTGCCAAAGCCAGCCAAGTGATAACTGCATACCGGCTCTGCGCGAGCCAAGCTAGGATCCTTTACATCGAGCAGCCAAAAGAATATATTTCGAACGAGCCGGTACAGGACCGGCCTTCTCATTCGTTAATATCTTCAAAACCTGGGGGGAAGAAAGAAATGAAGAGACTCATCATTACGTTAAATGGATTGCTTTTGCTTGGCGGGACGCTTTTCATGAGCGCCCTGCTCAGCCCGAGGGTCAGTGCGGCGGATCCGAGCCTGCAGAACAGCAACAGCGCTCCGCCCGCTCCACGGCACCATCGCCGAAAACACCGCAAGCGGAAACACCATAAGGTCCGTCACCATCACTCGAACCGTAACGGAAATACTTAAAACGAAGGGTGCCCCTCGGAGCACCCTTTTCATTCCGGCTGGTCGGCACGGATACGATTCACGGCTATCATAGCGGTATGAAAATTATCCTGTCGGTTTCTCTTCTGACGCTTGCGATGACGGTCGGCCACGGATGCGGATCAGCCCCTGCGAACAACACAAGCATGGATCACAATTCCATGCCAGGAATGGACCATAACTCGATGCCGGGTATGAACCATTCCTCAATGCAAAGCTCGCCTAATGCCGCTAGCGCGGCCTACGACCTTCAGTTTCTTGATACTATGATCGCGCATCACCAGGGCGCGGTAGATATGGCCGGGCCCTGCTCCACGAAGGCCCAGCACGCTGAGCTCAAGACACTTTGCTCCAACATTATTTCCTCCCAGACAAAAGAGATTACGGATATGAGGTCCTGGCGGGATAAGTGGTTCCCGGGAGCGGCTCCCGCCATAAATATGCAGTTGGCGGGAATGGAGGACTCGATGAAGGGGATGGACATGGCGAAGCTCAGCAGCCTTACCGGCAGCAGTTACGATCTGGAGTTCATTAACGAAATGATCCCGCACCACGACGGCGCCGTTATCATGGCAGGCATCGCACTGCGCCAAACCGCGCATACCGAAATAAAGGACCTCGCCGCAAACATCATCCGCGCTCAGCAGATGGAGATCGGTCAAATGAAAAACTGGCAAAAAGCTTGGAATAAATAGTTTATTTACAAAGAAAGAGGGTGCTCGGTTGAGCACCCTCTTTTGTGGCTTTCTATTGCGCGTCTGCCGTGGCGGTTACTTTGTTCCGCCGGCGAGTTTGCCGATGAGTGAGAAAAGCGGCAAGTACATCGAGATGACGATCGAGCCGATGGTCACACCCAGGAATGCGATCAAAGCCGGTTCTATCATCGCGAGCAGATCGGCGATAGCAGTATCGACCTCATCTTCATAGAAATCTGCGATCTTGCCGAGCATCGCGTCGAGTGCGCCCGTCTGTTCGCCGACGCCGATCATCTGCCCGACCATGTGCGGGAAGACGTTCGTGGCTTTCAGCGGGTCGACAAAGTTCTCACCGCGTTCTACTCCGGCACGCACCTTTAGAATAGCGTCCTCGACGATGACGTTACCCGCGGTTTTCGCAGTGATCTCAAGCGACTGAAGGATCGGTACGCCGGATGAGAGCAGCGTCGAGAGGATGCGTGAGAAGCGGGCGACCGCGATCTTCCGAATGATGCTGCCGAAGATAGGAAGCTTCAAAGTCAGGGCATCGATATTCCAGCGCCCCTTCGGGGTTTTGTAGTAGTAGTACAGGCCGACGCCGGCTGCGATCAGGGCGACTGCGGTAGTAATACCGCCCCATCCCGCGAGGAAACTGCTTATTCCCATCACGATGCGTGTTGGCAGCGGGAGGGCTTCGCCAGGACCTAACAATCCGAGGAAGATCTGCTGGAACTGCGGGATAACCACGATCATGATGATCGTGATAGCCGCAATGGCCACGAGTACGACGGCTGCGGGATAGATCGAGGCCGACACGATGCTGCGCTTCAACTTAACGACCTTTTCGATCAAGGTCGCAAGACGCTGCAGGATCAGGTCGAGCACACCTCCGGTTTCACCGGCCTCGACCATGTGCGTGTATAAATTGTCGAAAACCTTGGGGTGACGCTCGAGAGCGGCGAATAGAGTGGAACCCTCTTCTACATTTTGGCGCACCTGCCGGAGCACATCCTTGAAGAAAACGTTCTGCTGCTGTTCGGCAAGAATGTCGATGCACTGGACCAGCGGCAAGCCGGCGTCGATCATCACTGAGAACTGTCTTGTGAAAACCGCGAGCTCCTTCGCCTTGACCTTCTTTCGACGGCCAAGTTTCGGGATGGCGATCTCACGTCCCTTTTCGCTCGCCTGCGTGACCACAACCTGCTCGCGTCTCAGCAGCGCACGCAGCTCATCCTGGGACGCGGCTTCACGCTCGCCCGAGACAAGCTCATTCAACCGGTTTCTTCCTTTAAATACGAATGTAGGCATATTCTTGTGTGCTAAGTATCTTTCTTTGGGTTACGTGCGAGGACGCTCGCCAACAGGCCGCCCTTGAGCGTACGGTGAGCCGCCGCTGGGGACGTTCGGCCGAACACGCCCGCCGTATGAATCGTTAAGGCCCGAGCCCCGTTCGATCAGCTCTCTCAGCTCGTCGGCGTTCGACGAACGCTGCATGGCGACCTCGAGCGTGATCTGCCGCTTGTGATAAAGCGTCGCGAGCGATTGGTTGAAGGTCTGCATTCCGAACTTGTCCTGTCCCGTCTGCATCATCGAATAGATCTGATGGATCTTGTCCTCGCGGATAAGGTTGCGGATAGCGGCGTTCGGTATCAGTATCTCAAGAGCCATACATCTTCCGTCGCCCTGTGCCTTCGGCAGAAGCGCTTGGCACATGATCCCTTCAAGGACCAGAGACAACTGTGTTCTGACCTGGGCCTGCTGTCCGGATGGAAAGACGTCGATGATACGGTTTATCGTCGAATAGGCCGAGTTCGTGTGCAGTGTCGCGAACGTAAGGTGTCCCGTTTCTGCGATACGCAGAGCCATCTCTATAGTCTCGAGATCACGCATTTCGCCGACGAGCACGACGTCGGGATCTTGCCGAAGTGCGGTGCGAAGGGCGTTCGCGAACCCGTGCGTGTCCGCCGCGACCTCCCGCTGGTTGATGACGCAGTTCTTGTGATTGTGCAGGAACTCGATCGGATCCTCGATAGTCAGAATGTGGTCGTGGCGGTCAATGTTGATCTTATCGATCATCGACGCAAGCGTTGTGGATTTACCGGAACCTGTCGGCCCTGTCACCAGGATCAATCCGCGGGGTTTCTTACAAAGATCCGACACGACGGGAGGCAGCCCTAACGCGTCGAACGTCTTTATCTCATACGGGATCGCACGGAAGACCGCCCCTACCGCACCTTTTTGGTTAAAGAGATTCGCGCGGAATCGGGACATTCCTTTCAGGCCGAATGAAAAGTCTAGCTCGAGATTCTCCTCGAACCTGTGCTTCTGCGCATCGGTCAGAAC
>JAFAOW010000274.1 GCA_019247455.1 Acidobacteriota bacterium
CTTCCCGGGGTTTTATGACGAGTTGGACCGTGTGGCGTTGAGATGAATAAAGATATCCGAATCGCGTTGACCGGGTTCATGGGCGTGGGCAAATCCAGCGTCGCCCGTCATCTCGCGCACCGGCTCAAAACAAAACGGCTCGACCTCGACCACTACATCGAGGAGCGTGCCGGGCATTCGATTGCCGAGATCATTGACCGTGACGGCATCGACAAATACCGCCAGATCGAAACCACGAGTTTGAAAGAACTTCTCGCGAATTCAGATGTGCGCATATTGAGCTTGGGAGGCGGGACATGGACGGTTGCGGAGAATCGAGAGGTCCTAAAGGAGCATTCCTTTACAAGCGTGTGGCTGGAGGCGACGTTCGAACATTCCTGGCTTAACATCACGTTTTCCCGCAAAGACCGCCCTCTCGCTCGCGATAAGGTCAAGGCGCGGCAACTGTTTGACGAACGGCAAAAGATCTATTGCCTAGCGGATTGGCACTTTGTCGTGCGGCCCGACCACACTTCCTACGATGTCGCCCGGGAGATCGCCGAGGAGGTCTTTTCAAATTAATTTTATTTGTTGCGCATTTGCCCCGTTTCACTCAATATATAGCCATTGATCTACCTCTTTCGGCGCTCGATCCATAGAAGGGTGACGTGTCTCTCATAAGCTTTATTTGAAGAGCCGTAGGTGAATGTTATTGTTCGATCCAATTTTTCTCTGGAGGAGATATGAAAGTTAAATTTGCAACAATTCTCATGCTGGCGGGAATGCTGTTTTTGGCTGCCTGCGGCAAGAGTGATGCCGACCTCACAAAGGCCGCGACGGATAAACTCGCTGCCGACAAGGTGACCGGCGTGACCGTCTCGGTCAAGGACGGGGTAGCAACGCTTACCGGCGAGGTCGCAGACATCACAGTCAAGAATAAAGCTGAAGCCTCGGTAAAGGCCGTCGACGGCATTAAGTCGGTAACGAATAACTGCACGCTCAAGCCGCTGCCCACTCCTGAGCCGGCGTCACCCGATAAGATGATCGAGGGTACTGTGAATGAAAGCCTCAAGAAGGCCAACATTACAGGTGTTACCGTTTCGGTTTCGAACGGCGAAGTCACTCTGAGCGGTGACATCCCGAAGGCGGATCTGGCAAAAGCAATGCAGGCGGCTAACGAAGCGAAGCCGAAGAAGGTGATCAACCAGTTGAAGACCCACTAGTACGCGAGGAGGACAATAAGATGACAAACGAAGAACTACAACAGAAATACGCAGGTCTCCTCGAGCTGGCAAATTCGAACGGGACCACTTATACGCTGAGCGGCGGTGATGACGGAGTACTTCATATCGACGCGACCGCTCCTGACGACGCGGCCAAGCAGGCGATCTGGGACAAGTACAACGAAATCGATCCGGGGTACGCTTCGGGCGACCTTGTTCTGAACGTCCAGACGGGCGCCGGCGCGGCAGGCGGCGGAGGAAATACCTATACCGTCGTGGCGGGTGACAACCTCACTAAGATCGGCGAGAAGTATGGTATCTCATGGCAGGCGATCTTTGAGGCGAATAAGGACATCATTCACGATCCGGATATGATCCATCCCGGACAGGAATTGAAGATCCCGAGTGCTTAGGGTCTACCGAAGCATTTACTTTGAGCCCGTCGATGTCGACGGGCTTCTTATTTTTGTTTTAGATAAGACACGAGATCGCGAGAAAAGTAGGGCTCTTCCGTACACCAAAAAAGATAGTCAGCTCGTAGATCCTTCTTAGCGAATTTGATCAGGTCGGAGACGGTCGCCGCCTTGCCAGTGCCCGGATCGCTATTCAGGTAATCTCCATCCTGAACGGCGATGCCGACGCGAACTTTGCCAGACGCCTGCTTGATGAGCGGGTAGCTGCCGTGCAAACCCGCGTTCCAATACAGTCTGAGATCGGGGCCGCCGACGCCGACGCCCATTTCAACGGCAGCTTTGTAGACCGCGCGCAGATGGCCCGCGTCTTCTTTGGGCAGCCATTCGCCCGGCATAAAGTTGGCGTAAACGAGGGTCGTGGAATGCGGAAAGGCGTCCTTCATCGCCTTCATATTGGCGATGATCCCGTCGCGGTAGGCGTCGAATGAAAATCCTTTGGGAAACAGCTTGCCCGTGTCGCCGTTGTCGTAAGCAGTCTCAGCGAGATTAATGCCCTCGATCTTGCCGTCAAATTCCTTGCCGAGTGCCTGAAGCAGCAGGCGAAATCGTTCCCTCACCGCCGGGTCCCAGCGGCGTGCCATCCATCCCGCTGCCGTGACGTTCTGCTCCACGTGATCGATGAACTTGAACATGTATTGCCGGTCTGCTCCGCCGTTAAATTCGGGCCGAATCAGGAGATATTTCGGTACCGGCACATATTTCTCGCTAAACGAAACGTCCTGGATCTGAATGAACAGCTTCTTTCCCTTTGAACGCAGAAATTCAAGGTCCTCGCGGATCATAGAAAAATCGTACTCGTCCTTGCCGGCCTCCAGCTGCCGCCATGAGTAGGCGATCTGCGCGCCTTCAAACTTCTTCAGCTCGAGCATTGCTGCGGTGGTTCTGAGCTTTTCACGGTCCTGAGCGAAGTAAAGGTAATGGTGGATCGGCTTTGCAGTGAGATTTCCAATAAGGAGCAAAAAGGCGGCAAAGGCAGTCGGGAGTCGAATTCGCATGATCTTAAGATACCACCCGTCATCGGCCATACGGTAAAAAGCGTAAATGGTAAGCACGCCCGAGTTTTGCTACATTTCGTGTCATGAGTCCGGAGACAGATTTTGTCGTGATCGGCAGCGGCGTCGCGGGCTTACGAGCTTCGATCGAACTTGCTTCTGCGGGAGCACGTGTCACTGTTCTCACAAAGGACAAGGCATCAGAGTCCAATACAGAATATGCTCAGGGCGGGGTGGCCGTCGTTCTCTCGGAGGATGACGAGGCGGGGCTCCACGAGGAGGACACCCTTGTCGCGGGCGCGGGCCTGTGCGACGAAAAGGCTGTCGAGACCCTGGTCACCGAGGGCACCAAGTACATAAAGCAGCTCATCGATTGGGGGGCGGAATTCGACCGTGAGGCGGGCAAGCTGATCTTTACTCAGGAGGCCGCGCACTCTCGCCGGCGCATTATTCATTCGCACGGCGACTCGACCGGAGCTGAACTTGTACGCGCGCTGATCGCCCGAGCCGGCCTGGAAAAAAAGATAAACCTGACGCCTTTCGCTAACACCGAGCGGCTGATCGTCCATGACGGGAGGTGCGTCGGTGTTGAATTCCTTGACCCTGTTCTTCGGGCCCCTCGCGAGGTCTTTGGAAAGGCGGTGATCATGTGCACGGGCGGTGCGGGGCAGCTTTACCAGCACACTACAAATCCCTCGGTCGCGACCGGTGACGGGATGGCGATGGCATATCTCGCCGGTGCTGAAATGGCGGATATGGAGTTCATCCAGTTCCATCCGACCGCTTTGAATCTCGAGGAGGCTCCGCGCTTTCTGCTCTCCGAGGCGATGCGCGGCGAGGGCGGAATTCTTCGGAACAAATACGGTGAGCGGTTTATGCCGAACTACGACGAACGCGCCGAATTAGCGCCTCGCGACATTGTCTCACGATCGATCGTCGCCGAGATGCGTAGAACCGGCACGCGAACCGTGTTCCTCGACATGACCGCGCTCGATGGCGAATTCCTGAAACACCGCTTTCCTAAGATCTACGACACCTGCTCTCACTACGGTCTCGATATCTCTGAAGATCAGTTGCCCGTATCCCCCGCCTCGCATTACTGCATGGGCGGGATAAGAACGGACCTGTGGGGCCGCAGCACCCTCCCGGGGCTATACGCCGCCGGGGAGGTTTCGTGCACCGGCGTACACGGCGCGAATCGCCTCGCATCAAACTCCCTGCTTGAAGGACTTGTTTTCGGCGCGAGGGCGGGACAAGCTGCGGCGGAAGAGAGTAAAGATTTGAGAGTGAAGAGGGAAGATGTGGCGTCATCAGACCAGAGTTTGGTCTCGACTCTCAACTCTCAACTCTCAACTGCCGTTAAAAAGCGCGTCAAACGCATAATGTGGGAGCGTGTAGGGATCATTCGCGATCGAGAGGCGCTCGTTCGTGCCTTAACCGAGTTCGAGCAGATACTGGCGGGTTCGATCAGCTTTTCATCCCGGAAGTTCGTGACCGTGGCGAAATTAGTGGCGACCGCGGCCCTTTGGCGCGAAGAATCCCGAGGCGGCCATTATCGGTCTGACTTTTCGAAGCAAAGAGACGACTGGCGCGTCCATTCTGTTCAGCAACGCGACCAGCCGATCGGTTCGGCCCACAGCATCAGCTTTCAGAGCTAACCTGGGGTATAATGCTCCAGTTTTACTCCTAGCTTTGCACTTATCCCTTGTCACTATTTTTCGGACTGTTTCTGAAATATGTGATAAGTGAAGCCGTAATCGAAAAGCGATGACGCCCTCAGCAACTACGTTAAATCTCGCTTCGATCGTGTCGCATCACGCGCGCCTCGCACCGCAAAAGGAAGCGATCGTTTGGGAGAATGTTCGACTTACATTTGGCGAACTCGATAAGCTGTCTAATCGCGTCGCGAACGCTCTCGCCGAAATGGGTATCGGGTACGGCGACAAGGTGGCGTTGAGCTGCC
Source organism: Acidobacteriota bacterium (assembly GCA_019247455.1). GTDB lineage: Bacteria > Acidobacteriota > Blastocatellia > Pyrinomonadales > Pyrinomonadaceae > OLB17. The sequence goes on from JAFAOW010000274.1 coordinate 4,631, forward strand.
CGAATATTCCATTCTTCCCGATCGTCTATTACGGAATCATGAAGGCCGGGGCGGCTGTTGTACCTCTCAACGTGCTCTTTAAGCCTCGGGAGGTCGCGTATCACCTCGCTGATTCGGATGCGAAAGCGATCTTTGTGTTCGAGGGGACCGACGAGCTGGCTCTGGCTCAAACCGTCAAAGAGGCTTTCGATGAAGTACCCGCCTGCGAGCACCTCATCGTAATGACGAAGAACCTGATGGGCGGAGGGCCGATCACCGGCCACAAAACGCTTACTGAGATCACGTTCGATAAGTCTGAGAATTTTGAGATGTATCCCACGCGTCCGGATGATACCTGCGCGATCCTGTACACGTCAGGCACCACCGGCCAGCCAAAAGGAGCTGAATTGACCCATCTGAATCTGTGGTCCAACGTGGTCTCGACCTGGGGCAGCCATCTTCCAATGCTCGACTTCACGGATGGCGAGCAAAAGACGGTTTTGATCACCCTTCCGCTTTTTCACACGACCGGTCAGACGGTCCAGATGAATACAAATCTATACGGGGGCAATCGCTGCGTCCTGCTCCCTCGCTTCGACGCCAAGGCGACGCTCGATGCCATGGTTCGGGAACGGGTGAACTTTTGGATCGGCGTACCCACAATGTACTGGGCGCTCAACAAATATGTCGAGGAGAACGGCTACGATATAGGGCCGATCACCGAGAATATGAAGGTCTGTACGTCAGGCGGGGCCCCCATGCCGGTCGAGTTAATGCGTGATTTTCAGGAACGCTTCGGTGTGCGGATACTCGAAGGCTACGGCCTCTCGGAAACTTCGCCTCTTGCCTGCTTCAATCATTTCGAAAAACCGTCAAAGCCAGGCAGCGTCGGCCAGGCCATCTTCGGCGTCGATATTAAGTGTTTCGACGAGAATGACAACGAGGTGCCTCGCGGCGTGCGAGGTGAAGTCGTGATCCGGGGCACCAACGTGATGAAGGG
>JAFAOW010000205.1 GCA_019247455.1 Acidobacteriota bacterium
ACGTTCAGGCGCTCGTGCGAAAGGAGAAGCCCGGGCTGGTCAAAGCTCTCGATTACGTGGAACAGGTCTGTGCAGGGCTCGGTCATGCACACGCCTGCGGCATCATCCATCGCGATGTAAAGCCGCAGAACCTGCTGCTGAACGCAGACAAGACCACCGTGAAGATCGCTGATTTCGGGGTGGCCCGTGTAACTGTTTCGGACAGCCCCATTACCCGTGTCGGAACCAACATCTATGCTCCGCCGGAACACAGTCCTGTCTTCGCCGGCCAAACCGGCGATCTTGCAAGCCATAGATTGAGCCCGGCAGCGGATATCTATTCTCTGGCGAAAACCGTCTATGTGATGATAACCGGCGATTCGCCGCGGGCGTTCGCCAACGGCCCGATAACTTCGTTGCCGTCGGCGTATCGTGACGAGGAATGGTCTGAGGAACTGCTGCGAACACTTAGAAAAGCTACCTCGGACAACCACCTGGAAAGGCAGCAGACCGTTAAGGATTTTTGGTCTGACCTGTCGGTTGTCCAGCGCATGGCGGCAGACCGAGATAATGAGACTGTTGTTCGGCGAATACCGGAAACTCCGCAGCCGCACGTCGAAAAAGGATATTCTCCCGTACCTCCGACCTTACCTGATTTTGAGGCTGTCGCCGTAACAAATCCGGGCATCCGTCTGCCTGTGGCTACCGCGGTTGTCGATCTGCCTTCCCGGCGGCCCGCCTACGACACCACGCCTGAAGCCAGGGTCGACCTGAACCACAGAACCAATGCGGTGCGGCCCGAGTATCTGTCTGCCGCTCCCCGCCCGGTCCAGGTGCCATCCGGGGGCGCGAAAAAAGGGAAGTTCTTAAGGAGGACGGCGATCTTTATTGTTGCTCTCTTGCTTTTTACAGGGGTGCTTTGGGGAACGGCCAGTTATATGCGGGGTAAGGGGATCCTTCCCGAGATCAAGAATCCTTTCAAAACTCCCGCGGGAGTCGCCAATGCCGATGTTTACCTTCGTCCGGGGCCTAGTACCGAAGGCGCTCCGATCGGTCTAGTGACAAAAAATTCGAAGGTACGTATTGTAAATTCCCAAAATAATTGGTATCAAGTTGATGTTGTTGAACAAGGGCGGCAAAATCCCGCCAATTCCGGGCAGAACGCCACCCGCGGCTGGCTGAACGGGAAATACCTCGACATTAGTGATAATTAGTAGTACCTGAAGAGGAGATCACTGCTTGAGCATTCTCAATAAAGTTAGAAGCTGGATCGACGGCGACGGCTCGGAGCTCGCGCTTGAAGAGGCCGCGCGCGATGCACAGATAAAACCGCGCAGCAAGGCCGAGGAATTCATCGTCAAGATCGCTCGCGAGGTCGAGTCTGTCATGCAGAACGAAATGGTCCCGCTGCCGCAGGGGACCACTATCATTCCGAGCGAGTACATAATTTTCCTCAACGGAGACGACGATAAGGAATGGCAGGGCGTGAAGCGAAAGGGCCTCGAGCAGGGGCTTTATCACATCCTGGCCGAGCGGGCCAAAGAACTTGCTGGTAAAAAGAAGCTTGAGACAAAGTCCTTTGTTATCGAACTGCGTATCGACGGAACTCTAGAGCGTGGCGAGGTCCGTGTCCAGCACAGTTGGGAAGATGCGAACAGCAACAAGACCGGTGTCCTCTCGCGCCCGAAATCAATTCCGAATCTAAGGGCAACTGCTCCGCAGAAGCAGGCCGCCATCCCCACTGATCCAAATTTCCGGCCGCCTACGCAGCCTCAGCCCCAGATGCCCAACCTGAAGGCTACCGCTATCGCGCCCCAGCCTCCTGTTCCGGACCCGCCGACGTTTCCCAACGTTCCGCTACAGCAGGCAGTGCCGATCCCTCAGGAAGAAGAGGAAATGACCCGCGTCAAAACACGCATGACCGAGCTCTACAAGCTCGAGATCTGGCGCGGCGGTGTTCGGCAGAATGTCGTTCCGATCTATCAGAACGAAGTGGTCGTCGGGCGGGGGTCAAAATCGAAGCCTGTCGATATTCCGCTTTCGGGTGATGTTGAAATAAGCCGGCGGCACCTTACTCTTGCCACCGACGGCTTAGGAAATTTCTGGGCCGTCAACGAGGGAAAGAATCCGGCGGCTATCGATAACTACGAGCTTCCTGCCGGGCAGCGTATCCAGCTCACGCCTGGGGTTCCGCTGAATATTTGCAGCTATATGCTCCGCATTCAGCCTCGCTGATCAATTAATTTTTCGAAAGGGAATTCGCGCCGGTCGATAAGATCCAGCAGAGATCTGAGACTCTTTTGTGCGCCGGTGACCACGTCCTGCGGGTAGCCAAGCCTTGATTTGTTTTCTTCAAAATCGTCCAGGTCCAGCACGTCGCTGGTGCCGTCGGGCCAGATCGCGACGTCGATATCAAGGTCGACAAAATCCAGCACCAGGCCGTTGAGCGACGCCGGCAGCGCGATGTTGCAATAGTAGTTTCTCAATGCGCCGCCGGGCTCATACATCGCAAAGACGTTGTACCAGCGGTCCGTCCAAAAATACTCGAACGACGCTGTATCTTTAGCTATGTGCCCCAGTTCGTCATGATCGACCTCGTGCTGAAAACGGCCTGCAAGAACGATCAGCGGCCCTCGTTGCTGCATCAGCCCCGCTTGCCACGTGCGGCGTATCTCGCCGTTATACTTACGTGAATTGACCGTAAGTGTCTCAGCCTGCTTCATTCGGCCGGAGCTCTGACCACAAGAACCGAACACGGAGCATGATGAACCACTGAATTTGATACAGAGCCGAGGAGAAGGCGCTCCCAGCTCTTATAACCGTGTGAACCCAAAACTATGAGGTCCGCCCCCATCTCCTCGGCCGTTTCTACGACCCGGCTCTCAGGCGAGCCGTAAAGAACATCACTCGATATTGCCGCGTCCCCGATCCATTCGCGAGCTTGTGCAACCGTGTCTTCCACGATCTTGCAAGCGTTCTCTCGCGCTGCTTTTTCGATTTCGGTAGTATCGGGCATGTATCCGCCGTACACGTCGACCGCGAGGGGAACCGCCATATCCACGACGCAGATGATCTTGATCTCGTCGCCTTTCTCGATCGCCAGCTTACGCAGCATTTCCGCCGCGGCTTGGCCGTATTTGGTGCCGTCTGTCGCTAAAAGGATCTTCATACAGAACCTCCTTCGATTCCGCGCCTATTCTAGTCCGATTTCAGGGGGAGTTGTAGCCTAATCGTCGTCGTCCGACGTCTCCGGCTGGCCGGTGTACGTGCTTCGAAGTTTTCCTAGAAGTTCGCTGAGGACTAGACGTTCCGTTTCGGTCAGCCCTGCCAGGCAGCTCTCCTCGAGCTCGAGCCACTGGTCCTCTACGTCCCTCTGCATTTCCCGCCCGCGGGGTGTCAGGAAGATCCTTGTAGAACGGGCGTCGTTCTCGAGCCTCGCCCGCGTAACCAAATTGATCTCGATCAGGCCCTTTAACATCTTGTTGATCGTAGGCGCTGAGAGGTTCAGCCGCGAAGCGAGATCGATCTGGCGAAGGCCATCCTGCTTCCAAAGTTCTAGCAGCACAAAAACTTGGCCGCCATGAAGGCCGATCTGCCCCATGTGCCGCTCAAGGGAATTGCGAAAGGCCGTGGTCACCCTCGCCAGACGAAAGCTCACGGTGTCCTCAAATTTGATCAAGCTGCCCATTTAGCCCTCTTAAGCGCATTCATTAGCTCGCTTGTTAGATTTCGTTAGCCCCCTTTTAATAAGTCATTAGCCAGCTAAGAATATACCATTAGCCGGCTAATAATCAAAAGTTAGCCCGGTAGTCATAGTTTAGGGAGTACGCTAAGATTAGTTTATGAGCAAGGCGGAAACCCTGAAAAACTCCCGCGATATTCTCCTAAAACTGCATAAGGCTATGGTCGATCTCGAGCGGGAAATGTACGAGGGACTGAATGGTCCCCAGACCCCAGGCCAGTTCCTCAATCTCCTGCTCGAAAACGATGATTTCGCTTGGCTCCGGAAGTTCTCGATGCTGATCGTCGAGATCGACGAGATGTTCGATCTCAAAGAGGGAGTTACTGACGAAATGGTTGATGCCAACCTAAAGAAGGTCAGAGAACTTGTCGGAATGGCCGAAACGGACGACTATTTCAAGGCAAAATACCAATTCTCGCTGCAGCGGGACCCCAACGCGGCGGGCCTTCATTCTCAATTGAAAGCCTTGCTTTCTCAAATTGAGAACTGAAAGTTGAGAATTGAAAATGCTGACTATTTCGGCGCCTTTGAGGACTTAATTGACGCAGTAAGGATCGCTTTTAACTGGTTACACTCGTCTAGCAGGGATCTGGCCTGAGCAAGTGTTAAATAATCGGCATCCTGAAGGAGACTGAGCCAATACTCGGTTTCCACTGTCTCTTTCAAGGCGATACCGAGTTTACTGATAAAGTCGGGCCTAGATTGAGCCTGATTGGCCTCTGCGACGTTGGCTCCAATAGAGGTTCCGGACCTCAGAAGCTGTTTGGATAAGATGTACTCCTTGTTCTCTGTCACGAGATGCTTATAAGCGTTGATTATTCGCAGCGCGAAGGAATACGACTTGTCCTTGAGAACGTTTGGCTTATTCTCCATTCTCAATTTTTGGTTTTCAATTCCTAACCTCGTCCGCTCTTTTTCCAATCTGCCAGGAATGCGTCCAGCCCCTTATCAGTCAACGGGTGTTTGAATAATTGTTCAATGACCTTAAAGGGGATCGTGGCGACATCCGCTCCGGCCAAAGCGCAGTCGACGATATGCATCGGATGGCGGATCGAGGCGGCGAGGACCTCGGTCTCGAAACTGTAGTTGTCGTAGATCTGCACGATGTCGCGAATTAACTGCATTCCATCCCACGCAATGTCGTCCACGCGGCCTATGAAGGGAGAAATATAGCTGGCCCCGCACTTAGCCGCAAGCAATGCCTGCGCGGCCGAAAAGCACAGTGTCACATTCACTTTCGTTCCCTCAGAACGAAAGATCTTACACGCCTTCAGTCCATCCGGCGTCAAAGGGACCTTAATGATGATGTTGTCCGCGATCTTAGCGTACTCCCGGCCTTCCTTGAGCATTCCGTCGACATCGATAGCAGTGACCTCTGCGGAAATGTCCCCGCTGACCATGTCGGCGATCTTCTTCAGGTGTTCCTTGAAGTCCACTTTGCCCTCCTTCGCGACAAGGCTCGGGTTGGTCGTAACGCCGTCGATGAGGCCAAGCTCATTGGCCTCTTTG
>JAFAOW010000248.1 GCA_019247455.1 Acidobacteriota bacterium
GGCCGTGCAGTTGGCAGCGGGTTATCTCTTAGTCGCGCGGCGGACGAGGCCGGCCCTTCTTCTTGTTGCGCTTGCGCGCGAGAGCCGATTTGAGTTTGGCCTTCTGGCCCGGCGGCATGAAAAACGCGTGCTTCTTCGCGTCCTTGATGATCTCTTCCGTCATCACGCGACGTTTGAACCGACGCAGAGCGCTCTCGATTGATTCGCCCTGATTGACATTCACGATTGCCATTACTTTCCGGTTATCTCCTTAATCTTCAAAACTTCAATCAATATAGTTTCGGCCGCAGCCCTTCCGACAAGCTTACCAATTTAACCGCCACGAACGGCAACGGTCAAGCCGACAGATGAGGTCTAAAATTTGCACGGCTAACGAAGAGGCCATATATCCCAGCCAACAATACCGGCGATGACGAATACCACTCCACTGATAAAGACGACGAAGCCGAGAATAGCGCAGATAATGCTATTCGTGCGTTCGCTCTTGAGCCACCATGTTCTGACAAAGGGCTGAATCAATGCCGGGATGCGTTCGGCCTGAGCAAAGTGGAGCATCCCGGCGCCCCAGCCGAGAGTTGCCAATCCAAGGATTATCTCTTTGCCAATCATCGCCCTGCATCAGCGCAAATGAACCCCGCGAACATTAATGTGCGCTCGCGGGGTTCATAAGAGTCTGCGTATCGCTTGAGTTTCAGTCTCAGGCTGAAACCGGAGTCTCTTTCTTGCGACCGATGCCCTTGATCTGAACGGGCTTGTCGCCCTTGATCTGCTGCTTATCGAGCACCATCTGCTGATACAGTTTGCGCATCATCGCGGCCTCTTCGGCAGCCGTCTTCGGACCATCCATCTGCGGCTTGTGCGGACGCTGCAGATCGATCTCGTTCAGAATCAGACTGTGCGCCTTGTCATCGAGGCCGACCTCTTTGCCCTTCGCGAAAATTTCGTGGCGGCCATGCTCTTGATACCACTTGGCGACGGTCGCGTTCTGGTGCATGTTCTCGATGATGTTACGCCAGCCGATGCCCGTGTTGTAGGCGCAGAATGAGATTTCGCCTTCCTGCGTGCCGTAAGGGATGACGCACATCTCCGTGCGGCGGAAATCGTAGTTGAAGAGGTCCTGAAACCACATGCCCTCGACGCAGAGCACGCGCCAGATGTCTGAGGGGTCTTCCGCCTGCGTCTTCGCCTTCATGCGGTCGTTGCGGTCAGAGTTCGAGTTGGTCGAAGACGGCTTGAAGAGATTGACGATCTGCGAGATGGGGAATCCTTCGGGCGCGCGTGCGGCGTCGAAGTTGCGCATGATCGCCATCCCGAGCTGCGCGTAAGAGAGCTTGCGCCCGCGCGCCGTGTCCGTGATGACGGCCACATCCTTCATGAACTGTTCGTAGTTGAAGAACTCGAAAAGCGATTTGTATTCGCCCGTCTTTTTGTTGACGACGATGAGCGTGAAGATGCCGCAGTTCGGATGGCAGTTGCAACTGGACCAGCCCCACGGAGCGTCCGCGCCCTGTAGCATGTCCATCACGCTCGTGAACGCGGAATAGGACGAGAGCGGAAACCAATCGCGCAGGGGTTGAAGATTTCCCTCAAGCTGACTCTTGAGATCATGCGCCATCCCTGCGAGCGTGTATCGCTGCTTGACGCGGATGTCGTCCGGCACGTCCTCGTCGCGCCCCGTAAAGGAGACGGGTTGAAAGGCGATGGTCTGAACCTTGTCGATATTCTGCGCGGCGAACTCGACGATCTGGCCGATGCCGTCGTTGTTGATGGTGTTGACGATGGTCGTCACGAGCGTCACTTTGATGCCGACGCTGGCGAGGTTTTCAATCGCGCGCAGCTTGACATCGAAGAGATTGCCGACGCCTCTATGTTTATTTTTCTCCTCCGAGACGCCGTCGAATTGCAGGTAGACGCCGTGTTGTCCGGCGGCCTTCGCGGCTTTGCAGAATTCGATGTCTTCGGCGAAGCGGATGCCGTTGGTCGCGGCGAGAATGCGGTAGAAGCCGATCTTCCTGGCGTAGGCCACGGCCTCCAGGTAATAGGGCGAAAGCGTCGGCTCGCCGCCTGAGAAGAGAATGATGACCTGTCGCTTCGGTTTGAATGAGACTGCACGATCCAGAATCGCCTTTGTATCCTCGAATGTCG
>JAFAOW010000270.1 GCA_019247455.1 Acidobacteriota bacterium
TGACATGTGTTTTATCTCCGTATTTATTTAAAAAAGAGGGCGAACATCTTATCGGCAAACCGAATGTCCGGCACGTCCATCCGCCCTCTCTGTCTCGGGTAGTCTTTTCCGTCACAAACGACCGGTTTCCTAGGCCCTGTCGCACCCGTCAGCATCTTCCCGAGTCCGCTGATCTTGTTTGCCTTTCGGCAATATCAATCTGTCGAAGCAGTTTCGGCCGGAAGGGCGTCAGTGATTTCTGACTCACAGACCCAGAGGGACCGACCGTCAAGGCCCCGGAGTTCGTAGTGAATCGTCGAGTCAGGATGTGCGACTGTTTCGCCAACCCACCGAGCCACGATCCGTGCTGGCAATGAGGAACCCGCGATACTCACGGTGTCACCAATATTGAATTTGAAATCTGCCATGTCTCTGTCTTTCTCCTGTTTTTATTCGCGTCTCTGCGATCTTTGCGGCCTCTGCGTTAAAGATCGCCTTTCAAAACTTCGTGCACTGGCCTTTCAGCCTTTCCAGCTTGTACCCCGTGACGATCAGCCCTTCGAGCCCCAGCACCCTTGCCATCGCCCTCGGCATCTCGACCAGGAACATCGCCGAATCGCCGTCCCTGAACCGCTTCACCATCGATGTCGTCACCGTGCGGCCTTCCAGATCGAACTGCCCCTTGTACATCCACCCGACCTCGCCATAGACCCAAACCGTGTCAGCATCGAGCGAAGGGTTAATGCCCGTGGCCTCTGCAATGGCTGCTTCGAGAGTCATAGAACGATCATCAGCGTGACGAACATCGCCGCGATGCACGCGACACCTAAAACCTCCATCGGCTCGGGCTTCGCCACTTTCCACAACGCCCGCACGCGTCTAAGTGTTGACTTGCGTGTTTTCATTTCGCCTCCTCAGACCCGCCAAAGATCGTGTCAACGACCTCTCGGATCTGCTCATTCGTGCCCTCGGCCTCGATATGCATGAACGTGACGCGGCTTTTATGGCGGCCTTCGAGCGGATAGTGTTTGCACTGCGTTATGTACCGGCCCGAGTGGCCCTCGATGATCGAAACGCCGCAATGTTCACATTTGAAGCTGCTCATCTTTCTCTGTGCCCTCTGTGGCTAATTGGTCCCATCCCGAAGGACATCCTCTAAGATCTCGTCGAGGTTCCAGTCGTCGCCGTCGGCGATAAAAAGCACGGACCGCTTTTGCTCGTCCGATAACTGCCGCCACTTGACCCGCATCCGCGGCGTCTGGTTGATGATCTGAATTAGCTGGTTCTCGCTCATCGCCTCTTCCTCTATTCACGATTCTCTATTCCCTATTTACTAGGCTCGGGAACGAGCCGAATATGCCAGCACCCGCCCCGTTCCCATCGCCCTGCCATCGACGGGCCGCCTTGCCCATCGAAACCGTTGTCAAATTAGAAATGAAAAGTGAGACATGAGAACTAAACCCCCGTTCCGCACCTCTCATTTCTCATATCTCAGTTCTCAATTCGGCCAAGTATTGGCCGAGCCCCTCCACCGCCCCATACCGCATCACCAGCTCCGACCTTCGCCGGTCGAACGTGCCCGATGCGTCCCACGGGATGCCGCGTTCCGAGGCGAAGCGTTTACAGACCCGTTCGGCCTGCTCCGCCGAATTCCCGAATGCGGTCACAACGTTAGCGAACCGCGTCCGCCCATGCCGGTCAGGGCCGTTGTATTCCGCACGCCACTGACGCCGCCCCAGCCTCGAAATTGTCAATCCCGCCCGCACCTCTTCCGGTGCCACCGGCTCCGTCCCAAACCGCCACCCTCTCTCTTCCCGCCCGGCCCTCTCAAACTCGGCCTGCTCCCGCATCGCCGACGCATATATCGGATCGGTGCCAGTGCGTTCAACGGTCATTTCGCCGGCCCAAGCAAAAGCCTCGGCATCTTGCCGTCGATGTAGGCCTTTTGAACATGCGGAAGGATCTGCTCGCCGACGGTCGTGCCATCCGGAAGGATGATGTGAGCTAGAAACTCTTCCTCGAATTCGCTGATACCGCACTCGACCGCTTCGAGCTTGGCCTTGACGACGAGGTTCAAAGCTCGCCATCGTTGACGGCTTGCCTGTTCCCAGGCGGAATATGCTGCCGATTCTGCCCGAGGCTTCATTCGCCCGGACGAGTGCCGGTAGTGCGTAAATTTCTCGTCATTCCTGTCCGGCATCGGCAAGACAAAGCGGATGTGTCGATCATTCGCACGAAACGCGATCACCGCCCGGCCCTCTTCCCAGCCGTACGAGAATGCATCGGCTCCGTACCGCCGCAGCGTTGTCTCGATCTCGGCTCGGGACTTTTCCTGAGAGACTTCCGTGTTTTGTGCGTACTGACCCATTAGAGTTTTTTGAACATGTCGGCCATTTGCTTCGACAATGTTGTCCAGATTCTTCGATTGAGGGGCAGCGAGAATGCCGTTCGGCAGCGTTTGCAAGTGCCGAGCACCATCACATTCTCGATATCGTCGGTGTAATCATTAACCTGCAGCTTTGCCGCAACGTCTTCGCCGCAGCCCGGGCATTTTGTCGCCAGGCTTTTGATCGAGCGGAGCTTAAAGGTCACGCCCCCACTCCCGCCGCCTCGGCTTCCAA
>JAFAOW010000296.1 GCA_019247455.1 Acidobacteriota bacterium
CCGCTGATGCTTGAAGGGCGGCTATATCTTTTTTACGAAGGCTGGACGTCATTCGACGCCAGGACCGGCAAGGAAAAGCAGCGCGAAAAATTCAAGGTAAACGAAGACGGTCTCGCCCTCACCGAGGCAGACCCGGTCGTTGATCAGGACCATATTTACGTATCGGGCCGCGGCCGCGTGCGTGCGGTCGACCGTCAAACCGGCGATGAAGACTGGAAGGCCGACGATCTCGGCACCGCCGCGGAAATGGCGCTGGTCGGCAACACGCTTTATGTTCGGACCGGCGGCCAGTTCACGCAACTCAAAGACGGCGACATTAAGGAAAAAGGCCCTTTCGGTGTCGCCGCGATCGACACGGCAAACGGCAAGGTCAAATGGCGTTATAAAGGCGCGGACAAAGGACTGACCAACTTTGCCTTCGCTGATGAGAATACGATAGTGATCGCGGATAAGGATGACCTGCTCACGTTCGACGCACGCAGCGGAAAGCGACTCGCCCGCCGGCCGCACAAGGTCGATAAAGCCCAGTTCGTCTTGATCAACGAATCACGTAATGCGGTCGTCGGTGGCCAGGACGAACTCGCAGCCTTTCCCGTGGGTGATGAAAGAGGTTCAGAAGTTTGGCGCGCACGGCACAAAGCTCCCGGCCGCGGCGTGTTTCGAACAGTGGCCGGGATCGCGCTTCGCGCAGCCGCTATTTATTTCAAATATGCGCCCACAGCCGTAGGTGCATTTAATGTCGCGAGAACAGGGTTGAGCATCTCAGCAGCCGTAAACGGTTTTCGCTGGTCGGGTTTGGGCACACGATTCGGCCATGTGAGCCTCTCGACACTTGCCACCGACGCCGCGAAAACCTATGTCACCCAGCGTATCTATTCATACGGCTCGCTTGGGCGCTCGCGCAATCTCATCGACCGATTCTCGGCAATGGACATCGTCGTGCCGACGGCCAAAGACATTCGCGGGCGGGTGACGGGCAGCGTTATCGATCGTGTGACGCCGAGCAAGCGGGACGTGCAGCAGTCCATCTTTGACCGCCTTGATCCGATCAGGCAGGCCGAGCGGCTGTCGAGTTTTTTGCTTCGCCGCAAGCGGCTCGCTGAGCTTCGCGGCAACGAAATGTATTTCTACACGGACATCGGTAAACCCTTTGACAAAAAAGGTCTCGTCGGCGTAAATGTTCATACCGGACAAGATGCCAGGTTTGTGCTCGCGTCAGATCCTGATCCCGATTTCGAGTTGGACGAGGCCGCCGGTCTCGTCTACTCGGTGGACGGCAGCAAGCTGCAGGCATTCGATATTATCAACCGATAGTTCTTATGAAAAATAGATCGCTCGCCATGGTATCCCTGATATGCCTTTCCGCGCTTGCAGCGTACGATCAAGAGCCGAAGTCAGCCCCCGATCCTGAAATCAGGCGAATGATCAAGGATATCTCTCCGAAGAATATCGAGGCGACAATTCGCAAGCTCGTTTCATTCGGCACGCGAAATACTTTGAGTGAACAGGACAACCCGACGCGCGGGATCGGAGCGGCGCGCGATTGGATCTACGCGCAGTATCAGCAGTACAGCAGGGAGTGCGGCGGTTGTCTCGACGTGCAAAAGCAAGCCTTTGTGCAGCCAAAGGCAAACCGCATTCCAGAGCCCGTGACCCTGACGAATGTCTATGCAGTGCTAAAAGGGACAACGGATCCCGACCGGGTCTACGTTATCTCGGGACATTACGATTCGATGTGCACATCGCCGACGGATGCGAAATGCGACGCGCCAGGCGCGAACGACGACGCCTCGGGTACAGCGGTCTCGCTCGAGCTCGCACGTGTAATGTCGAAGCGGAAATTCGACGCGACCATCGTTTTCATGAGCGTGCCAGGCGAAGAACAGGGTCTGCTTGGCGCAACTCATTACGCCAACGAAGCGGCCAAGGCCAAGGTGAATATCGAAGCGATGTTTACGAACGATATCGTGGGGGGCGTGACGTCACAGAAGAATTCTCCAAATCGAAATCGCGTTCGTGTTTTTAGCGAGGGCGTTCCTTCAAACGAGACGGCTGCCGAAGCCGCGGCACGTAGAAGCGTAGGCGGTGAGAATGACGGACTGTCGCGACAGTTGGCCCGCTACATCAAGGAGCAGTCGGACCGCTATCGAAAAGAGATGAAAGGCTTTAACGCGTGGATGATCTACCGCCGCGATCGCTACGGACGCGGCGGTGATCACGAACCGTTTCTGACAAACGGATACGCTGCGGTAAGGTTCAGCGAAGCGGATGAGGATTTTACCCACCAGCACCAAAATGTTCGTACGGAAAATGGGATCTTCTACGGGGACACGCCGGAGTACGTCGATTTCGATTACGTCGCAAATGTGTGCCGGATCAACATGGTCGCCTTGGCAAGTCTCGCCTCGGGCCCTGCAAAGCCAAAGAATGTGACCGTCAACGCTCGTCAGTCGAATGATACAGAACTTAAATGGGAGTTAGGAAAAGACGTGGATCTAGCAGGCTATGAGGTCGTCTGGCGCGACACGACAGCGCCGGAATGGACGAACAGCCAGTGGGCCGGGAATGTCACGACCTACACCGTCAAGGGGATATCAAAGGACAATTATTTCTTCGGCGTGCGGGCAGTGGACAAGAACGGCAATAAGAGCCAAGTGGTCTATCCTAAGTCGGCCGCGGCGAACCAGCGGCCTACGACGACACCGGCCGCAACACCCGCTCCTTAGGGCGCCGCGGAAAGTGGACGAGGCTCGAACCGAATACCGCGCCGCGCCGGCCGGCAGCCCATTCCGACTCGTCTGCTTCGTAATATTCATTTAAAGCTGCTGAAGCATTTTCGCTCGTTAGCCGCTCGGCATTTGCTTGAAGCACTGAATACAGTCTTGGGCTAACGCTGTGCCGTATTTGTTCAAGCGTCGCGCCTTCCGCAAACGAAACAAGCGTATTACGAATGTCCTCGACCGGGAGCCCGCGGGTCCTATTCTCAAGGCCACCGATGAAGTGCGCGAATGCATTATGCGCAATGTCCGCTGTATTTCCCGGCTCGTCGCCCGCGATCGCGACATCGATCGCATCGCGCTTGAATCCTGACACATCAAGCACCTCGGCGAACTTATCCGCCGACACCGTCCAGCGGGCTTCACTCGCGGGATGCATACTTGGGCTGAAGCGAGGCGTCGCGATAGTGTTTGAATAGATGATGCGGAAATACGGCCTATTGGCCGCGTAGAAACCGATTTCAGCGCGATACTCTCGATCCGGCTCTACGTTGAACCACCAATTCCCTTCGGGCTCCGCAGGAAAGATCGTCTCGCTCTCATCAGCAAGATCCACGAGTTTGAGCACAAGTGTGTAGCTGCCGACGTCGACGCCAAATGCATCCCTCAGAAGCTGGTAAGGATTTTGGCGAAGCGACCAGTAAAAGTAGAGCTTGGTTGGCGACTGCAGGATGAGGCGAGCCCGATCTTCCTTCTCGAGGAGGGGCAGTGTCACGTCGGCCAACGCCTTAAAAACCGGCGACGGCTCGGTTTTCGCCTCGAGGACCGCATGCTCGACGATCGGAGGCAGCTGGGCCATTTTCGTCCCGCGCCGTGCTCGTTTTGGCTTTAGATCCGGCGAGACCTCGGCGGCCGCAGCCGTTTTCTTCACTCTCTTTTTGGTTTGTTTGGGTTCTGTTGACAGATCGACCGTCGCCTTCGCTTTGACGGAACGGCGCTTTTTAACCGGAGACGATACCGGAGCCACGTCGGCAAAAGCATCGGCCGCGAGCGGAGCCTTTAGGCCGGTAGATTCAACCGCTGCCTTGGCGACTACCGGCCGGGCGGTATCCGGCGCAGCTCCCTTTTTTATGACCTTGATGGGGCGCGCCTTTGGAGCCGAACTCGCCTCAGCCACCTCAGCGAACGGGTCTACCGCCTTCTTCTTTCGTGTTCTTACAGTCTTCTCCGCCATACCTTCTCAAACAGGTTAGTATGGGGTGTTTGCCGGGAAGTTACAAATTCGAGGGTTATTTGGCGGGATCAATTGTCTTTAGCTTGACCTCGACTCGGCCAAACTGGGTCTGAATGCTGGTGCGTACGGGCACGCGGCGTTTATCGTCCGTAAACCACATCGTCATCTTGCCCTTTTGATCGATCAGTCGTGCCACGCCAAAGATCTCCGGCTCCACCTTCCAGCACATTACGTTGCCGAGAATGGACTTTTGGACCTCACGACCCGTCACGGAGACGGTAACCTTATACACAAGTCCCGAGTCACTGACCTGAACGTCGAGTTTCTCGCCCACCTTCAGCGGAATGCTGCGCAGGTAAAATATCCCGGCGATCATATCGAGCATGGAATCGCCGATCTCTGAGGCGATGGTCCTTGGCGGCTGATTTGGGGACTTAGGATCGGTCTCTACGTAAGTAACACGATGCTGCCCGTAGTCAAAGATCGCCTCGCTGTCGCGCACGCGGTCTTTTTGAACATCATGCTTGACTGTCTTCAAAGAGCGAAACAAAGGGTCGATAGTCGACTCGTAATGCTCGTCAAAACTGAAGCGGAAAAGCTTGAGCAAAGTACCTCGGCTGACCGCATCGGTCGTGACGACCATATCCTTACCGTTAGCGGCTCTTTTGGTAACGACGGTCAGATCACCTATAGAGATCGTCGCTAACAGCTTAGTGAGCTTCCCCTCGAACGTCATTGTCTCCGGAGGAATACCTTCCCATGACGGTGGCGTCTGCGCCCGCATTTGACCAACGCAGATGGCGACCAAGCAGATGACGAATATATTTCTGAAAAAGACCTTCATTCTTTGAAAATAGTGCCTCGCAGGTTATGGAGAGTATAGCAAAAGGCCCCGTTCACAGAGCCAGTCATTCGATTCCCGCCGTCCCCAAATGGATGCCGCGAGGCGCATCCGGCTCTTAGACTACGCCAGCCGGGACCAGCGATAACCGGCGGATCACCGCTTCATAAACGGTTTCGACATCGATGTCCATACAGATCCAGGCCGAGCAGGTCCGGCGGTGGCAGTCCACACGGCAATGTATATCTCGCCGTTCTACGCACATGTCGTCAGGGTTAGTACTGC
>JAFAOW010000077.1 GCA_019247455.1 Acidobacteriota bacterium
ATGTAGCAGTGATCCAGCCCGCTTTGACGAATAAGCTCAACGGTCGCGTCCGCGAACTGATCGCGCGTGAATTCCGAGTCCATCCGATAGATCTTTGCCGAGTTGACGAGCCGCTGCATATGCTCGTGCAGCCGAAAGACGGCCGAACCCTGTGTCGTCTTGTAGCATCGGATGCCCTCAAAAACACTCGAACCGTAGTTGACGACGTGCGACATCACATGAATGCGTGCGTCGTCCCAGTCGATGAACTCGCCATTCTTCCAAACACGGGGCGAGATCTTCATCGTGTTCACTTCTTGTACCATGTAAGATCAATTCTCCAAGGCCCTCGGCCGTAAAGATCGGAACCGAAATCTAAACAAAATATAGTGCCAAAAGGGATGCTTTTTTTCAAAACCAAAGCGCCCAAATACGATAAGGCAATAAAATGGCGGGCTCAAGGGGCCCGCCGTTTCAGGCACTTACGGATTGCCCAGGATCCGGACCCGTGGAGCCGTGTCATCCAGCCTGGAGGTGAAGGTGGCCGTTCCTACCGTGACCGTCACAATTATTGGCTGGTCACCGGAACCGTCCAATGTCCGCGGAAGATCGAAATCAAAGGTATTGACCCCCGGATCCGAAAGTATCGATGCGGTTGCTATGGCGCTGCCCGTCATCACGACGCTGCCTATGCGCACAGTTATAACTGCCGCAGGTGCGTCGGTCATCCCCGTGACGTAGATCCGCAAACGCGTTGGAACAAAGACGCCGCCTTTGATCTTGACAGTACGCGTGGTGAAAGGCTCCGTCGTGTAAACGCGATTTGTCACGTTAAAGAGCTTGGCCCTGCCGAGCGGAGCGATCACATTATCAAGACGGAAGATATCCGGCCGCGCCGGAACGATCGTGGTCCAAAACTTGATCTGGGTGCCGTTATTATTAATAACGACCTGATCGACGGTTCCATCGAGGCTCGCTGACAAACCTCTCGGCGAAATGAATTCGATCCCCGTATTGCTCACGGATTTTAGACGACAAGCCGCGCCGTTGATAGTCATAGATACCCCGCTCAATTCGATGGGATAATTGAACACGCGACTTAACGATCCCGTCGCCGTCCGGCTGGTAACTGACGGGCCCATCCCCGACGGTAGATCGAGAAACACAGTCATTTCCGGGGACATACCGGTCACGGATGCCGGTGTCGTCGGTGTAGGAGTCGGCGACCCGCTTGGTGTCGGTGTAGGCGTCGGCGTCGCAGTTGGCGTAGGTGTCGGCGTCGGCGTGGCAGTTGGCGTTGGTGTCGGCGTCGGCGAATCCGTAGGCGTAGGTGTCGGCGTCGGGGCAGCTGTATTCGCTATCGGTAATCGGCTCGCCCCGGTTGCGAACGATGTTGTTACCGAGGTCGAACCGGTTACGGTCGGTACCAACAAGTAGAAAGCTTCGTTCAACAGGTCCGGGTTATAACCTCCCAGTTCTGTTCGAGCTAGGTTAAAGGTCATTCGCTTTGAGCTGTCGCTCGGAATGAGCTGTGTCGATGCCAGAACAAGGGACGGGTCCGGCAGCCTGCCGATCCTTGTAAAGGTTGCTGACGACGGCGCTACATTTAATGGATATTTGTAGATCTGTGTCGGACGAAGGGCGTCCGCGTTAAGTCCGTTCGGATCAGAGATGCTCGAGGCCACCGTTCCATCGGCTTTAATATTTTCGCGTGTCTCCAAAACGAGCGTCTGCGGCGTACCGCTTCCGTCATAATCGGTAAACCCGGGGTAGCGGGCTATATCGCCGCCGCTTGCTCCGGTATCGGCATCGCTGCGAGGCCCAATGCGCCGAAATGTGCTGGTTGTCGTGTCGTATAGATAGAGAGCGAAAGACGTGTAATTTGTGCCGCCGTTCTCATTCGCAAGGTCCGCATAAGAATCAAATGCAAGATAGCGGCCGTCACGGCTCATTCGACGCCCGAGACTCCAAATATTCACAGGGTCCCCGGCATTGGTCGGGGTAGTTACGGTCACCTGTTTCTTTGTTCCGGTAGGCGCACCACTACCATCGAGGTCAGTGTAAAAGACTTCTTCGTTCCGGCTCGCGAGCGGGTTGTTTCCCCCGCTCATTCCGACAATAGGATTGTCGCCCGTACTCACGAAACTTACCCGGTTCCCGGTGGCCGAGATAGACGGCTGCTTACTGTAAATAGGATTGGAGACAGTGCCCCTCGGCGTTTTCGTCACCTGATTCAAGGTGTTCGACGATCTTATGTAAGTAAAGATCTCCTCATTATCATCCGAGGGAAAGGCGTTGCCTATTCCTGGTACGAGGTCACGCGTCGAGCCGAAAGCGATCTCACTTCCATTGTCAGTAATGCTCGCGTCGTGGTTATCATCAGCGATAAAAGGAGCTCTTGTCGGCGAACCGGGCACCGGCAGCTGACTCGGATCTGTGTTCGTGACCCGAATAAATGTTCCGCCTGCGAGATTTGTAAAAGGCTGCTCGTCGCCTGCCGAGAGGTCGGCGACCGCGGGCGGAGAAGGTACCTGATAGAGCCACATTTCGAGATTTCCATCCGAGGCGAGCGGATTGCCGGAAGGCGTCGGAGTCGGGGTGGGCGTCGGCG
>JAFAOW010000258.1 GCA_019247455.1 Acidobacteriota bacterium
CTGCTGCCTTCTTTGCTATCGCCCATTCAGAACTTTAGTTTTTCGGATTTCTCTTCGAGATAGCCATTAACCTGGGACGGGGCCGGTGCATGAAGTTGGCAAATTCTTCGGCATTTTGGATTGGCCGGGCGCACGCGCTATACCCCCACTCTAAAAACTAATTGATTTGTTTTTCATCCAAACTTCAAGATTTGTCCAATGCCAAAATCTAATATCCCGTTATTCGGCGTGGCCCGGCGACGCTCAATCAAAAGACGAGGACGGGTGTATTAAATGATCAACAAACAAGACCAGGATAATAGCGTTAATTCAATGATCAACAATCGGCTTAAGGCGCTCGAGCTGTTGGCCGACTACCTAATCTACGAGGTCAAAGGCCTTTCGAAAGATATTGAAGCATTGACGGATTCACCGGCGGAACCGCAGAGCGGTTTTCAGAAGATCAACCTGCCCCAAGAGGTTCTCGATTATGAAATAAGTCTTATCCGAAACGCTCTCGTAAGAACCGGAGGACGCCAAAACCAGGCGGCAGAGGAGTTGGGCCTAAAGGCTACTACGCTCAACGAAAAGATCAAGAGGTTCGGATTGCTGCAGATGAACGTGGTCGCCGCACGGGCCCGGCCGCGACGCCTTTCAAAGAGCTCGGTCGCTCGTTCGAACGATCAAGGGCTAATTACCCAGACCAGTCAGTAAAATTCGTTATTGTGAAGTCAACGTCTGATCCCTTGAAACTAGCGAAGAATACTCATCGACAGCGATCCCTTTACTGCAGCATAATTCGAAACTGTTAAGAAATGCACATTCAGGTTGCTAATGTTCCTACCAGTCTTATGACAAAGAAAAGGGCCTCGATCGAGGCCCTTTTGAATTCCTGTTGTTCGCAAGTTTCTAGAAGAAGAATTTTGCGGACAACTGGATCTTTCTGCTGTTAGCCTTGAACGCGTTCACCGACGCCGGGATGCCGAAGAAGTTCGGACTAACGTCAATCGATGAAAGGTCAATAAAGGTGTTGGCATGGTTGAAGACGTTGAAAGCGTCTGCCCTCAACTGAACCCGATACCGCTCGGTCACGTGTACATTCTTGAACAAACTCATATCCACGTTCCAGTGCGAGGGGCCTCTGAATGAATTTCGGGAAACCATATTTTGGGGATATGGACCGTTATCGGATGAGATACCGCTCGCATCAAGATATTGGCCAACCTTCACCTTTTTCAGATCAATGAAATTCCATGTGTTCGGGCCGATGAGCACATTAGTATGGTTGAACGTAATAGGATCACCCCCCTGCATGCGCATGCAGTAATCGAATCCATTCGTACAATCAAGAACTGAAAACGGGGCGCCGCTCTCTACGTTAAAGATTGCCCCAATGTTCCAATCCGCAAGTAGATGATTGATGATCTTGTTGTCGAATTTGAACGGTACCGTATAGATAGCCGTACCGATCAGCCGGTGACGAACGTCGAAATCCGCTGGGCCATAATCGAGCATCGGGTTAAACGGATCGGTATATCCTAACGTCGCTCCGATATTACCCGTATTGCCGCCGAAGGTTGCGCTCAGATCGTCTCTTGCATTCCCATACGTATATCGAGCCGTCAACTGCAATCCCGTATGAAAGAGATCGAGACTTTCGATGGACGTGGTTATTCCGTAGTAGTTACTCGTTCCATCACTCGAACGCCAGTTAACACTGCCGTAATTACAATTCAAGCGGCTTTCGTTCAAGAATTCCGTAGTTGGGTCCGGGTTTACGATAGCGGCCGGACAGTTCACACCTGGCAGCGCTTTCGAGCCCAAATTGACGAGCCCTGATCCAATTCGATTGATGTTCGTTATCGAGTAAAGATTCCGTCCGGCCGAACCGGAATACTCGATCTTGAGAACTGTATTGGGTGCGATCTCACGCTCTACGGAGAGACCCCACTGATGGGCCATAGCGTTAACTATGTTCGGGTTAACGCCCCGCAGGGTGGTCTGCCTCAGGATCGCCGGTGGTCCCGCAATCCCAAAGCTGCCGAAGTTATTCAAATTAAGAGGCACATTCGTGTCCGCCAACGTTGCATAGTACGGCTGATTTTGAATGACGTTGAAGGTCACGTTGCCAAAGTTCCGTTCGAACGCAATTCCGTATCCACCTCTAACACTTGTCTTCCCATCTCCGAAGACGTCCCAGGCAAAACCAAACCGAGGAGCAAAATTATTCTTATCCGCTTTCCAAAGGCCGCTCTTTCCGGTCGTTTGAAGACGGCCGTTCCGAATCTGCTGGAAGATGTTGGTTCCAGTTCCCAAGAAGAAGTTGGAGTCCAACCCCTCCTTCGAACGCTGAGGACCGTAATATTCGTAACGAACGCCCAGGTTCAAGGTCAGGTGTGACATCGCGCGCCAGGAATCCTGCGCGTACAGTGCGAACTCTTTATAGAGATTTGTTCGCTTAAAGTTAGGTGAGGTTACCGGCCGATTAATGAATTCCCCGGGAAAATGACCCTGGGGATCAAGGGCGACCTGAAATTTTCTAACACAGGTTGTACCTGCGGCACATCCATTGGTTCCACCAAGTAGTGCCACCGCCGCATCATTCACCGTGTTCGCGAGGGTTTCCGCGGCATTTTGGAAAGCAGGGAATAGGACCGGATCGCTAATGTTGACAAACTGGCCACCGAATCGAATTTGGTGATTCCCTTTGATCCATGTTGCGTTCGGTTTAATGTCGAGTAGCTTCTGGTCCTCGGTAGAATCGAGTCCGAAACCGGGAAGAGTTGGAAGGTAACCGGGCAGCATTATCGGGTCACTATTTATCGAACCGGTTCCACCTGTATACAAGGTTGGAGAAGCAGGATTCTTGCTCCCGACGGTGTTACCTCGCTGGCTTCGCGTCCAGGCGACCTTCGCGTCGAAAACGAAGTTAGTCGAAAAATTGTGAACGACAGCTCCTTGAATGTTCTGCGACCGACCATTGATCGACGTATCGTAACCGTCCCATACACTATTGAATCGCGAACCCGAGAGGTTGGCGCTCTTAAAGATCTTGTAACTGCCATTGATGGTAGTTTTATCGTTGAGGATCCAATCGACTCGAGCCGAATTATTATAGTCATTCGTCGGCGTGCCGCCTCCCGCATCGGCAGGAACCGTGTAGCGATACAACGCCCAAGTACACCCACCGCATCCGGTGGCTGTCACCGCCCCAGTTGGGACAGCCGAGGACCTAAGCGAATTGGCCGCGAAGAAGGCCTTCGCGTTCGGGGCCATTGCATTGATATACGTGGTGCTGGGCACCCATCCGAAGACCGTCTCAGAACTGCGCACGCGGGTCGCTTCGAAGAATTCTGAGAAAAACAGCTTGTTCTTAATGATCGGACCAAGAAAGCTTCCGCCGAACTGTCTGCGAGTAAACTTTCCCTTCTCAACATTGTTTGCATTGTTATCAAAAGTATTGGCAGCCAGCGCCGAACGCCGATCCTGGTAAAAAGCGCTTCCCTCAAAGCGATTTCCTCCGCCCTTTGTAACTACATTAACGACCCCGCCGGACGCACGCCCGTATTCCGCTGAGAAGTTGTTTGTGATAATTCGAAACTCAGCGACGGAATCCTGCGGTACTGTCTGGGCGATTTCCGCGGAAAAGACTGCTGCATTCTCAGTGCCATCAAGAAGAATGTCCGTGCTTGCCGAACGAAGGCCATTGATCGCTACGCCGGCGCCGCGCCCTTCCGGATCATCAGCTGATACATTGCCCGCTGTTACAGCCAGATTGTATGGATTGCGATCAAGGATCGGGAGACTGCTGATCTGTTTTTGGGTGACCACGTTCGATTGAACTTGATCCGTTGTGTTGACTTCAGCGACACCGCCGCTGTCGCCGGCGACGTCGACCACATTCACTACTGCGGCAACGCCGAGCTGTACATTCTCGGTCGTCGCGCCGCCAACAGAAACTGTGGCTTTACTCTTCTGCGTTTGAAATCCGGTCTTAGTAACTTCGACATCGTAGTTCCCGGGCGTCAGATTCAATACGGTGTAGAAGCCATCGTCATTCGTTGTTGTCACCTTTTCAAGGTTTGTTGATGTGTTCGTAACCTTTACGGTGGCGCCCGGAACGCTCGCACCGTTTTGATCTTTCACTGTTCCGTTTAGTTGTCCCAAGTCTTGTGTAAAGACCGCACTTACAAAAGCGAGTACAGCAATAACCCCGCTCAGCAAGTAAGTGATTTTTTTTCTATCCATATTGTTATCCTCTGTTCATTAATTTCGTCATCTAGATTGGGTAACTCCGTCTGCCTGTTACGTGTTCGAGATCGCTCCGAACAACAGGTCAAAAGCAATCCAACCCGTTGGATTTACGAGAGTTAAGGTCGCTTAACCTACCCACGATTGGGCAACATTTGTGCCAATTGGCCCGCACGCTTGTAGCGGGTGCTTCCGTTTTTTGTTGAACGAGCGCTATGGGTTCCGCAACGACGGGGACAAACTTTACTTTCTCGGATTTTTGCCTATGAAAATGTTCCGCAGAGATTGCAGATCGATCGAAAGCGGCGCGTTTTCTACGAAAGTTTGAATTGGGATCAAAAGGCGGGCGCTAATCCAATGGCCTGGTTTTCACCGACACTTTGGATAGTCTGAATGATGCGACGCTAATGACGTGGAACTAAACGAAATTGCCGACGTAAAATTAACCAATTCGTTGCCCCCCTTACCAACGAAATCGCATGTGAAGTAATCCAACGGTAACGCACTGTTTTATGCTCGACCCAACTCCACACGAGTCTGCTATCGCAGAAGCACCGAAGATCTTCCGGTTCGACGATTTCACACTCGATCTTGAGCAACGGCGCCTGCTGAAGGGTTCGAGTGAAGTGCCTCTTACGCCAAAGGCTTTCGAGGTCCTATCAGTCTTTGTTGCGCAGCCGGATAAGATCATCAAAAAGGATTTCCTGTTGGAAACCATTTGGCCGGACACTTATGTTAGCGAATCGACACTTACACAGAATGTCTACCAGCTGCGTAAAGCGCTGGGTCAGCTGGATGGTGGTGAGTACATTGAAACCATCCCAAAGTTTGGTTATCGATTCCGCGCCCGATTTCATGATCTCCCCAAAATCGAACGGAACGGACATTCCATTGTCGTTAATGCCAATGGCCACTCAAGGGAAAGAGATCACGAGCCCGAAATTAATAGCGGTTCACCGCCTAACCAAAGCTCATGGATCCGCAGATGGCCTTACGCGATAGGAGCGCTGTTATTGGCGACTGTTCTTGCGGGCTTGTTTTGGTACTCATTCACTGGGCGAGGCCAGAATGTCTCTTTTGAGCACTTCTCGGTTTCCGCGTTGACAGCTGACGGTTCTACGCACAAGGTAGCGGTTTCCCGAGATGGAAAATATTTGGCCCTCGTTAAGCAGAACCGGGGCATGCGATCGATAGTGTTGCAACTCTTGGATTCCGCAACTACGAGCGAGATCTTGCCTCCCCAAGAGAAGTACTTTATCGGCTTAGCTTTTTCTGTCGACGAGAAATACCTTTACTACGTAACGTACGACCCGCCTCCTCCGGCCTCTTATGCATTAAGGGGAGCCTTATTTAGAATCCCCACTTTCGGGGGTAGCCCCGAGCTTGTTTGTACTGATGTTGAGAGCCCGATAGCGTTTTCCTCCGACCGACGCAGTTTCGCGTTCATCAGACTCAGTCCGGACGAGAAGGCGACTAATCTAATGGTTGCGCAGGTTGATGGCTCGTCGGACGCGACAATGATCGCTTCTCATCCGAGCGATGCGCCGTATGGTAAAGGTGGACTTGCGTTCTCTCCGGATAACGAGTCGATAGTGTTAGGGGCAAGAAGGTCTGATGGATCCTTTCAACTTCTGGCCGTTAAGATCAAGACAGGGGCCGAAACGCCGTTATCCGACTTCACTTGGCGATGGATCGGCCAGCCACAGTGGATCGATGACGCAAATATTCTGGTGACAGGAATAGGTCAAGGTGCTCTCCAAAAAGAAGGAGTGTGGAAAGTCCCGACCTCAGGGGCGCCGGTGCGACTGGTGGCAACCGGCGTTAGCAGCACGCTGGGCTTAACCGTGAGCGATAAGCCGAGAAAACTGATCGCGATCAAAACAAGACGAATATCAAGCTTTTGGGTCGGCGATCGAGAAAGCTTGCAAAGCCCGACCAGAATATTGGAATTCGTAACGGAGGACAGTATCGTGCCTCCAGGATTGAGCTGGACGCCGGATGGCCGCCTCCTATATGCCGCGGCAGTGAACGGAGATCTGGACATTTGGCGAATGAATCTTGACGGAAGTCAGAAGAAGCAGTTAACGTTCTCACCATCCCGTGATTCCTTTCCGTTAGCGACACCCGACGGCAAGTATCTCGTCTTTATGTCGGACAGGTCGGGAAACGGGAACTTGTGGAAAGCCGACGCAGACGGATCGAATCCCGTACAGCTCACAAACGAAAAAGGCGTAACATCACCCAGTATTACCGCAGATGGTAGGTTTCTATACTTCGTGGCGGTAAATGGTCCATCGAATTACACGTTGAAACGCATTCTTCTGGAAAGCGGAGAACAACAAACGCTTTTGACGGCTGCCATATTGGCACCGCAAATATCTCCGGACGGTACGAAGATCGCCTGCTTTTATCCACGCGATAGTGGACGACCCGCCGACCAGCGCTCGTACCGATTGACCATTCTCGATGTTCCATCGATGGGGGTACTGAAAACTTCTGACTTAACCCTTCAGGGCAGCAATAATGGGGTCGTCGTGTGGACAGGACCAGATGACCTTGTATACGCCTACGGCGACTCTAAGGTGACGCAGCTCTGGGCGCTATCGCTAAAAGATATGCATACTCAATTGCTCAATGAGAGTCCGCCCGACCCGATCTGGGGCATGGCTTGGCGTCCTGGAGGCAATCAATTGGCAATTGAAAAAATGGTGGTCGCCAATGACGCCGTACTCTTGACCCCCGCACCGGAAGCTCAAACCAGTGAGCCATGACGCCTACTCGGCGATCTGTCTATTCGCCAGCGGCGGCATGGATGCGGCCGGTCTGTGTATTCGACATAGCGGACCTAGAACTCACATATACCTTCGTAGCCCAAAAAGAACCAGGCGGGTCCACGAAGGGCGTACGGGAAATGCCGGTTAATAATTATCTCAGAAAGTTTTGAGATTGTTGTGAAGACATGACTCGGCGTATGCGAGTATTCTTCGACACAGCTGTTCAGGATTCGAATTCTTATCGGTTGAGATATTCGACTTATTTCCTCTTATCACAGCTAGCGAACCGGTCGAGTTCATGCGGCCGGTTCGCATTCTGCGCGCGTGCTATATAAGCCGAAACTGATCGTGAAAAAAGAAATGGCCGACTTCCGGGGGGCGCCGCCGAAAACTAAGACTGCAAACGCAGAGTAAACGACCCGCGTTCTCAACGGTTTCGACAAATACTAGTTTTTCGGTGGAAGGTTGAGCGCCGGCTTTACTTGGCCCCGATGACATGTGGTGCAGTTGATCGTTGCATTTGCAGAGAGGTTTGGAATGCTTTTCAGCAATTCGCCGTTTATTCGCGTCATCATATTAGACATCGCTCGCGTAACTTGCTTGTTTGGATTTTCGTCCGATTCCCATTTATCAGGCACGTGGCAGTGAGTACAAGTTACGCCGAGCGAGCTCGAGTACGCTAACTGCATAACAGCCAAGACCCTTCCCGCGGGAAGTGATTTGATAAATGGTATTTGAATGTTCTTCCATACACTGGCTGCCGGATCCTGCTCATGCCCCTTTATTTGTTCTCGCAGCTTAGCGACGGCGGCAGCCCCGTCGAACTGAGCGGGGACATTCGCCGCAGTGTCTGGCGTTGGCGTGGGGGTCGCGGAACCATGCTCAGAGTCAATTGACACCGACGAGACTGCAAAAACACCGGGAATACCGCGGCTGAATGCAAACATACATACCGCGAGGAGAACAATTACGATCTTAAATGTCCTGGCCGCGTTGATCTTCATAACTTTTTCAAATTGACTCTAAATTGAACCGTCCATTTGCGGGATGCTCAAAGTATCTGTTGCAAGTCAGATAGATCATAAATACCCTTCGCTGAGAAAACATTAATAAAATCTATTGTTTTTATGAATTGCTTCCGGTTCGGGTTTGAGTGGCGGCGGGTTGGTACGGGCCAGGCTCGAACGGGGCCTTGCTGACTCTGTGAGAAAGGACGTTGAGCCGGTCTTATTTGAGGCCAAATACAACAAGAAGCAGCAGAGTACCGAACAAGGCGCCTCCTACGATCCAACCGACATGCCGTCGGCTGGGAGGTATGCGACGACCTTGTCGATCCCTTTGGAGCATTCCACCAGGGCCATAACCTTTAAAGACCTTTTCAACCTGATCGTAGCTGTAGTTCACATCAGCTTTTTGATCGATGTCATAAATGGTAAATGACCCAGTATCGATGCGTTGCACGCGGCCATAAACCCAGCCGCCATCCTCGCGAACGACAGTGATGTCGCCTTGCAGACCGATCCCCTGAACCGCCTTGCGGATCTTATCAGGGCGTGACGTCTGTGCTACCGCGCTAAGCACGGTCCCTAGGGAGATGATCGCCAGAAAGGCTACCGTTAATTTGAGAAACATCGTTCAGTCCTCATGTGCCCCCTCAAATCCGCCCGGTACCATTACCTCTCATGTAAACATAAGGTTGTCGTGAAATTCTGATAAAACTTCTCTGAAATTTCCTGCCGCTCTGCGGGCCGTGCCGGTTAGCACACCTTTGATCTCACGAAGATTTCATAATGGTTTTGGTCTCTCGAACGCGCTTCTCGAGTAACATCGTTGGAGCTGCGCACCGATCTTATGCCGAGGATCCACGGGACACCTATCACGGTACTTTACGCTAAGTTACGGGCCATTGTTTGTGACGGAGGTCTCATAGATGCTCGATCCATGAGGCAGGGAACAAATGTATGAAGCTTTGTTATTTCGCAGCGTTCGACATTGTCGAATTCTAAGTTACGGGCTGCCGCATTAACCGGAAAACGGTTCACCTTGGGACCTGACATCGTGCCAAGGCGACTGGTCGAAACGGCCGCTCGCGGAATCCCACGCGCAAGCGGCCGTGTCGTATCATCCGAGGCGCCGAGTGGTATCCTCGAGCACACTTATCCATCCGCGGAGAGTCGCGTCCGGTACTGAAGAATGTTTGTCACCGATCAGGCCCTCAAACTTCTGTGACGCCTGGCTCAGGTCATTAAGTATCTTCTTCTTGCCTTTATCGGTCGGGACGTCTCCTATCCAGTAAGACGGGTCGAGTGCATCCTGCAATTTCTTTTTCGCATCGGTCAGCCTCGCTATCTCGGACTGGTCGGTTGAGGCCGCGATCGCCGCATTCACCTGGTTGAGAACGAATGCGATCGCCGCTTTTGGCGTAATGGCCGCGACGGTCACGTTCACGGTGCCAGTCGCGATACCCCCATGCCCATCCGAGATCGCGTAGCTGAAGGAGTCCGGGCCCACATAGTTGAGTGCGGGCGTGTAGGTGATCGTGTTGTCCGCATTTCGCACGGCGGTACCGTGTGCCGGCGTGGTTACAGCCGTTACGACCAACCCGTCGCCATCCACATCGGAGTCGTTGGCGAGGACTCCAAAGGTTCCGCTGCCGTCCTGAAGCACCGACACTATATCAGTGACCGCGACCGGAGCGTCATTCACCGCAATTACGTTGATCGAAACAACTGCCTCGCCGCTCGTGATCGATGGTGATGAACCGTCGGCGGTATCTGTCACTGTAAATTTGAAGCTGTCAGGGCCATTGTAATTCGCCGCCGGAGTATACGTGCGAGTGGCCCCCGAACCCGAGAGCACCCCGTGCTGCGGGCCCTGAGTTACGTTAAAGGTCAGGCTGTTTCCCGCGGTCTCCTTGTCAGTGCCGGTCAATGTGATGGCCTTCGCGGTGTCCTCATTGGTCGAAGTGGACTGAGCAATCGCCGTGGGAGCATCGTTGACCGGAACAACGGTAATTGAAACCGTCGCCGGTGAGCTTGTTAGTGCAGAAGATGCACCGTCGCCTGTATCCGTCACCGTGAACTGGAAGCCGTCGGGGCCGTTGTAGTCTGCGTCTGGCACGTACGTCAGATTCGCTCCCGTACCGGTAAGGTGACCGTGTGATGGCCCGGAGCTTACGGTAAAGGTCAGGCTCGATGCCGATGTCTCGACATCGCTCCCGCCCAGGGTTATTGACTGCGGTGTGTCCTCGTTCGTATAGACAGACTGAGAAGTCGCTGCCGGCATATCGTTCACTTCGGCTACGGTAACTGTGATAGTTGCTGTATTCGATGTGAGCGATCCATCGCTTGCAGTGAACGTAAATGCATCCGTCCCATGGAAGTTCGCATTCGGCGTGTACTGAACGCTCGGTCCGGCGCCTGTCACCGTTCCGTGTGCAGGTTGCTGATACGAGTACGTCAGGGCCGGACTATCGATGTCGGCAGCCACGAGGCTGATCGCTACCGCGCTGTCCTCATTGGTCGATGCAGATCCGGACGTTGCGGTAGGCGCATCATTGACCGCAACGACATTTATCGAGATCGTTGCCGAGTTCGAGTCAAGGGACCCGTCATTGGCCTTAAAGGTGAAGCTGTCAGGTCCATTATAATCAGCGTTTGGAGTGTACGTCAGGTTGGGTGCCGTGCCAGTCAAAATGCCATGGCTCGGGCTTGTTACGGCGTAAGAAAGCGACGAACTATCTATGTCGGAAGCACCGAGTGTGATCGGCGCGGCCGTGTCCTCGTTGGTGCTAACGGTTTGTGAGGACGCAACCGGGGCGTCATTTATCGGGTTGACTGTGATTGACACTGTCGCAAGCGAACTTGTCAGAGGCGCAGACGGCCCGTCGCCGGCATCCGTCACCGTAAACTGGAAGCTGTCTGGACCATTGTAGTCCGCGTCTGGTACATACATCAGATTCGCGCCGGATCCGACCAGGTGACCGTGTGATGGGGATGAACTGACAGTAAACGTAAGGCTGGAGGCCGGTGTCTCGACATCACCACCCGTCAGCACAATAGGCTGCGGAGTATCTTCCTCGGCGGTGATCGACTGAGAATTTGCGAACGGCGCATCGTTTACTGGCGTTACGGTGACTGTGATCGTCGCCGTATTCGAAATAAGTGAACCGTCGCTTGCGGTGAAAGTGAACGTATCAGTCCCGTGGAAGTTGGCGCTTGGAGTGTACTGGACGCTGGGTCCGGCGCCGGTAACACTGCCGTTTGCGGGTTGCTGATAAGAGTACGTCAGAGTCGGACTATCGACGTCGCCAGCCACGAGGCTGATCGATACCGCGTTGTCCTCACTCGTCGACGCCGACCCGGAGGTCGCCGTAGGCGCATCATTTACCGGGTTGATAGTGATCGACACGGCTGCGGGAGCCGAGTCCAAAGTGCCGTCATTCGCCTTAAAGGTAAAGCTGTCCGGTCCGTTGTAGTCGGGATCCGGTGCATACGTCAGGTTGGCTCCCGTACCCGACAGAGATCCATGTGCGGGCGGCGTTACGACGGCATAATTGAGTGACGAACTGTCGACATCGCTTGCGGTAACGGTGATCGCGATCGGCGTGTCCTCTTCGGTGGTCACTGCCTGCGCGGCGGCCACCGGAGCATCGTCTACAGCCACAACGCCGACCGAAACGGTCGCGTCAGGGGTTGTGATCGGCGCACTCGATCCGTCGCCCGTGTCGGTCACCGTGAATTTGAAGTTGTCGGGGCCATTGTAATCCGGTGCAGGTGTATAGGTGAGATTTGGCGCCGTTCCAGACAGAGATCCGTGCAGCGGGTTTTGCGTAACAGTGAAGACAAGGTTCGCGGACGCGGTCTCAATGTCACTGCCGGTCAATGTTATTCCCCTTGCGGTATCCTCGTCGGTATTTACTGACTGATCGTTAGCGGTCGGAGGATCGTTCACTGGGTCGACGGTGATCGTGATGGTCGCATCACGTGACGTTCGGGCGCCGTCACTCACATGGAAGGTAAAGCTGTCCGTTCCATTGAAATTTGCGGCAGGCTGGTAACCGCGGGTAGATCCCGAGCCGGTCAACTGTCCGTTTGAGGGCCCGGAAACAACCGTGTATGTGAGTGTTGCCGCGCTGCTTGGCAACGCCGTCATGGTGACGTTCACGGAATTATCTTCATTGGTTGAGAACGAACCGTCTGCCGCACCCGGCGGGTTGACCCCGTCCGTGCCCGCCTCCACGCACGCCTGAATAGTTGTAGGCAAGTTTGAATAGAGGTCAAAACCGCTCAGTTGCTCAACCGCGTCGACCGTTGTGAGGTATTGGTGCCAGTCATTTGTCCTAATACCCTGCACGTTTGGCATTATCACTGCCAGCGTTCTGGTCGAGCACGAAACGCGCGAAATGTCGTCTCCATCCTGCTTGGGCAGGACAAGCGCGACCTTCCATGTCCAGGCCGGAACCGTGACATGCCCATTTGCGATGGTATTGAAGGAGCCAGCAGAACCCGCACCTCCAACTCCCGCCGGGCCCGAGACGATGTAGATCTCGCTTCCGGAATCTGCCAGGGTTCGAAGGTAGGCTTCTAAGTTCGCCCAGGGGCCCTGATTGTTGTCCGGCGATTGGGGCACCATGTTGGACATCAAGTAGGTCTCCTGATTTATCGGCACGCGATTTTGATTATCCCGATCCGCGTTCGGCGTCATATGACCTCGATCGAAACCGGTGCCTGTAAAGTCAAAGGCCTGGACCCGGTACCAATCCGCTGGCACCGCAGGATCAGGCCTGAACGTATCCACACGCGCCAGGCTGCCATACCATGAGCTATCAAGGTGCCAGCTCACCCAATTCGGCGTCCCCTTGTCGCGGTTGTATGACAAGGAGTACGTGGGTTTCTGCATCAGGTAGTTGTCTGGATCGCCGGCGCCTGCGCAGCCGATGGCGGAGCCGCAACCCGGGTCGCCCATCGTCATATTCACCGCAGGTGCGTAAGGCGCGGGTTGTCCTGCCGCAACAACGGTAAAGGTCCATCCTTTATTCGCCTTAAGGGTATCCGTGCCGGGCGCACTATCATCAGTGTCCTGATCGTGGACGGCGTTCTGGAAGATGGTCCCCGTGCACGTTTCGCCAAACTGGAAGTTCGCGTTCGGTGTGATCGCAAACGTCTTGAAGTCGGACGTGTGGGCAACAGTTGCATCATTGTGCGAACCGGTCGAAGAGCAAGAAAGGTCAAACCATCCGTTGTCGACGTCAACGGGCTCTGTGAAGTTCACCGTAATGCTGGCGTCATGCGGAGCCGTGTTGGAATCCTGACGCGGATCGACATTGAGAACATACGGCCCGATCTCGGTTATGGCTGCCGTGCGGCGAGGTGTGGGCGTTCCCGTAACGAAGTCGAAACTATTGACATTGGTATCCGTTAATCCGCCATTCTTGCGGAAGATGGACGTTGTGTTACTCGGCGCCGGAGCATTTCCTGAGCCTTCGTGGCAGTCCGCTCCCGTGCCATAGCCGACAAGATCGACCAGTGTCGGGTCGGCGGTCGGGCAGCCTGTCAGGAATCCATCACCGCCGTTCGAAAGCGCAACTTTTCCCGTCGTACCGCTCATATTGATACTGCCCGAAATGTTGGCTGCGGGGAGCGGGGAGCCGATCGTGCCGCCCGCGAGCGAGACGAGATAATACTCACCCGGCTGGAGTACGCCTCCCAGCGGCTGGACCTGCCACGTCGTACCTGTGCTTGATGCGTACTGGATCGTCCAACCGCCGACATCTACTGGGGATGAAGTGGGATTGTAAAGTTCGACAAAGTCGTTCTTGTAAGTCGCCCCTGAATTACCTCCACCGCCATAGATCTGGCTGATCGTAATATGATCCGGAGTGACGGGAAGAACTGTTACCTGGATAGTTGTTGAGAAGGTCCTTCCCTGTGCATCGCTGATCGTGATCGGAAGAGATTTCAGCCCGGGTGCGTTATCTGCAGGCACCGACGCGGAGTAGGTGAACGCATTCCCTGACCCTGAGAAGGGCTGGCTCGTTAACCCTCCGATCGACGAGAGATTTCCAGTCACGGCTATTCCGGAGCTGCTTGGATTCTGGCCGCCCGAAACATAAACGGTTAGCGTGGTCGACTGGCCCTGTAAAACTGAATTGGGACTCGCCGATCCAAAGCCCGAAATGCCCGTACAGTTATGCACCGTCGACGAAGTATTTCGGGGCGCGGGCGCACCACTGATGAAATCGTGCGCATTATCGTCGGTATCGAAGCAGCCTTCATTCAATCTCAGAGCTGCAGTCGTGTTCGTTAGTACAGGCGCCGGTCCGGATCCTTCAACACATCCTGCGCTGTTGGCGGTGCCATATCCTACAAGGTCGGAGATCGAACTCCCGGTCGGGCACGTGGTGGTGATCTGGGCCGTGTTATTAAGGACCGCGACTCGGGTGGATGTCGAGCTTACGGCGATACTGCCTGCGGCATCCGGCGCCGGTAGATTGTCCGTTCCACCTGCTCCCTGCGATTCCTGAACCAGGTAGTACTGGCCCGGCTGCAGCGTGACATTCGTCAGCGGAGTAACTTCCCAACTGGAGCTATTCAAAGAGAAGATCTGTACCGACCAACCGTTTAGGTTCACTGGCGACGCACTGCGGTTAATAAGCTCGACGTAATCATTCTTCAGAGTGGAGCCCGTGTTCCCGCCTCCACCGTAGACCTGGCTGATAGCTACCGTGCCCGCGACGCTTACAGGCGCAGAAACGGCAATATTCACGGCCTGATTGACCGCTGGATTTACACCGTCCGAGAGACTGGCAGTGAAACTCGCCGTTCCGTTAAAGCCGGATTGCAGCGTCACCAGGTAGCTGATGTTGGCAGTTCCCTGTCCGCCATTCACCGTCACAGACGAAACGCCAGTACCGGGCGTCGCCGACCAGTTGAAAATGTTGTTGTCATCGGATCCAGCCAGAGCAACCGTGAACGGGGCGGCGTCCTGCACGACTGTAGTTATCGGATTGGCAGGTGCGATGATAACCGGCGGATTGTTCGGAACTGGGGTCGGAGTAGGGGTTGGCGTGGCTGTTGGAGACGGCGTAGGAGTCGGCGTTGGCGTACCGCTCGCCGTTCCTGTTACGGTGAAGTTGTCGACCCTCCCAGTTCCTGCGGAGGCCACCGTCCCGGAATTTATGCTGGTCGTTGACGTATCGACCAACCGGATGAAAACACTCGATTGATTATTAATGGCCGAAACGCCGCTAAGGTCGATCGTCCTCCTCGATGCAGACTGCGGACTACCGCTTGATGTCCAGGCCTGAGCGGAAAGACTATAAGTGCTGTTTGTGCCTGTAGCATTCGTATACGTTGTACCGTCCGTACTGTACTGGACCTTGAAATCTCGGGGGCCAGTCGCGCTTCCGGTTTGGTCCCACGTTATACTGATCGCGTTGTTGCCGACGGTGCTAAATGAAAATTGGAAATAATCGCCCACTGTCCAGTTGTTAGACGAGACCGATCTCGCCGATCCATTTCCAGCGGGATTACTCCATACAGTCGACGAACTGGTGTGGAAAGCCGTGAACGCCGAACCCGTGCTCAAGGTTCCCGAATCAGCAGCGGCCGAGCCGCTGATGGTCGGCGTCGTCCCGTTGTTCGTCGTTGTAACGCCCTCAAATCCCCAGCTTGATAAAGTGGTTCCGGCCGCTTCTGCAGAGGGTATCCAGCGGGCCCACCTGTCAGGGAAGAATAACGCCCCAACCATTAGGCTAAAAAGAACAACAGTACCAATGGCCTGGCGGTAACCGAGGCTGCGGGACAAGTGGCTAACAGACATTTATAGTGAACTCCTTTGTAATCGACAGATAGATGACGCGGTTGCATCCCACGGAGGCGCAAACCGCGAGCCGACCGGATTTGGCGGCTCAAGGTCTTTGTAAAGAGATAACGGGAGACCGATCAGTATCCTGAGATAATACCTGAATCACCCAGACGGCAAAACCCAGCAGGGGCTCTAATTCATTTTTTTGTAAAATGGATCACGCAAACTATTTTGAGAGGGACTCATTAAAACGTGGTAACCAGGCCCCGCAACCGAATTCAACTCCAATGGCGTCGCAGGTGTGTTTACAGACGCCGATGCGCAGCGTATCGTCAGCACTCTCAAGACTGTCGAAAATAACGCAATCGCCGCCTGACTGCGGTATGAAGGACGATTTGGCGCACCATTGGCACACCAAACGCAAAGTGTAGGCCCTTCAGCGGTTGTACGGCGTTACCTAATTATTGGAATTATTAAGGTTAAATGGAGCCACCCGTCGGATTTGAACCGACGACCTTTCGATTACGAATCGAATGCTCTACCAACTGAGCTAGGGTGGCTGATGTTTCAAGGCTGACCAGGTGGGAACCGATCAAAAGGCCGGGCGGCCGAATTTCAGACTATACGTTTCGGCAAGGCGAAGTGTCAAGTTTTCGGTTCCCGCGTTGGTTCAGTTCTACTAGTGCATTCCTTAATAATATCCGTGCGGGCGTGAAGACGACGCCAGGTCCCAGTTGCAAATTAGCCTTGATGTTTCATCGATAATACGCTAACATTCGACTATAGTCACAAAACAGGCGTTACAGAACGATGAATAATAATGAATTCACTACGAGATTTAAAAAAGCGTTTGAGGGGGCCACTATGGCTGTCATCGCGAGAAGACTCGGCATTCCTCACGCGACCGTCCGCAACTATTACCAGGACGGGCGGCTGCCGGCGCCAGAAGTATTGATCAAGATAGCGGCTGTTACAGGTATTTCGTTGAACTGGCTCTTGCTCGGTACGGGCGAGATGTACGCGACCGCTCATCCGTCGATCGGAGTGGGACGGTTTCTTGAGGACAAGATCAATGAGATCGTCGACAAGCGAATTGCCGAGTTAAATGGCGGCGGGGTTCAAGACCTCGGTGCCGTCGACGTTCCGGACGAGTTTGATGTAGAGGCGTCTCTCAAGAAGTATAATGATCCTCAACGGGTAATGCACGATTGGTTCGAGCACGAGGGTCGCGCCTACCCGCATGACTATGGCGTGATGTTCTTCCGCGGATGGGAATCGTTCTCTGACGAAGACAAGACTGCGGCGTTATATGACGCGAAGCAGCTGCTCGACCGCGTATTGCGAGGCTAGTTCAGTAGCACCTCCCAGCATGCGCTTCATTAGCGAAAGGATCGACCGGCTCAAGATCGGTTGGAATAAGCGTACCTTGACCGAACGGGACCTGTACCGTTTATGCCGCCGATTTCGGATACACGTTGAGGAGATGCCGCTCCGAACCGACGGGTTTTACTACCGTGTAATTGGACGCGATTTTATCGCGGTGGACAGCAAGCTGCCCGAGCTGAAAAAACTTGCTGTGCTCTTTCACGAGTTGGGCCATTATCTCTTCCACACTCCAGATACCGGCGCTACCGCGAATTTCCACGGAGTTGGCAGGCGTACGCGCAAGGAATGCGAGGCAGACGTGTTTGCACTTTGCGCTCTTATTCCGCGCCCTGTGATCGAAACGAAGTCAGTCGATGAACTTATTGATGAAGGCTTCACATCAGAGATGGTGGCGGCTCGCCTCTCCGTCCTCGAGCGGCACGGTTTTTGACGAAGGCATGCTATAATCCCCGCGTTCCATACTCAGTTCGCATCGCATGAAACAATCATATTTTCGTTGCATTACGTTATTGGTGTGCCTAGCGATCGCCGTTTTGCTTTCGAGCTGCGGTGCAAGCGGCCAAAAGGCTGGCGGCCCGAAAAAGATACGCATAGGCTTCGCTATGGATGCCCTCAAACAGGAGCGCTGGCAGAAGGATCGCGATCTTTTTCTCAAGCGTGCCGAGGAGCTTGGTGCGGAGGTCAGTCTTCAAACGGCCGATGGCAGCGACGAGGCGCAGATGAAGCAGGTTGAGAGCCTCCTATCCCAAGGGATCGATGTGCTCGTGATCGTTCCCCACAACGCCGAGGTCGCCGGCGCAATGGTCGACATGGCCAAGAAGCAAAATGTCCCTGTCATATCTTATGACCGGCTCGTCAAGAATAGTGCTCCGGATCTTTATGTGTCGTTTGATAACGAGCGAGTCGGTGAGCTTGAGGCGAAGCTCCTTTTGGACCGGGCACCGACGGGAAATTACGTTCTCATTGGCGGGGCTCCTACGGACAATAATTCTCTGCTCCTGAGAAAAGGTCAGGAGAATATTCTGCAGCCTGCTATCGACCGTGGTGATATCAAGATCGTTGCAAATCAATGGGCCAAGGAATGGCTCGCAGAGGATGCTCTGAACCACGTCGAGAACGCACTCACTCAAAACAATAACAACATCACAGCAGTCGTCACGTCGAACGACGGTACGGCCGGCGGAGCCATCCAGGCGTTGGCCAAACAGGGATTGGCGGGGAAGGTTCTTGTATCGGGACAGGACGCGGAGCTTGCCGCGCTTCAGCGCATCCTCGCCGGAACCCAGACGATGACTGTTTATAAGCCCATCTCGAAACTCGCTCCCGCGGCTGTCGAGGCCGCGATCGCCCTTGCGAAAGGCGAGAAATTGAACATCACCCGGTCGGTAAACAACGGCCGTATCGACGTGCCGTCGATCCTGATCGAGCCCATTCCGATCGACAAAAATAATGTCGATGTGGTGATCAATGACGGGTTCCAAAAACGCGAGGACGTTTATAGGAACGCGCCGCCAAAGTCACCATAGGCACGCGAAAAGGTGTGCTATAATTCCCGCGCTCCTCAAGCCCTTGTAGAAAGGAGAGACTTTTATGCGATCACAAAAGTTGGTGATCCTTTTGCTCGTTTTTTCGTGTTCTCACGCGCTCTTGGGACAAGCTCAGCCCTCAGACTCCGCCTCTGATAAAGAAAAAAAACAGAAAGACCTCGAGGAACTTGTCGTTAAGATCCTCGATCAGACCATCGCGGACATCCCGGCTCTCAGGCTCGCTCAGAACCGCGCAGTGATATCCGCGATGTGCGCGGACCTCTACTGGAAGTTTGATGAGAAACGAGCCCACGAGCTCTTTCGTAGTTCGGCGAATGAGCTGATCGCGGCGAACGCCGATTCCGAGCGCGAGGCCGCCGCAACGGCCCTGGATCAAGGCATCAATATTGACGACCTGACAGCGATGATGGACCAGTCTGATCAGCGGGCGGATATTCTCAGACTCGTTGCTCGGCATGACGGTGATCTTGCGCTGGAGATGCTTTACCAAACCCGCCCTCCCAAGTTAGCCGAAGCAATGGCCAAGGCTGCAGCGACCGGAGCTGATGCAAAAACCGGCTTAGACATACTCGGCAGCGTGATGGGACAGGCGAAGATCCAGCAGGAAAATGCGCTCGAGCAGCAGCTGCAGCTTTTGGCTGCAGGCGAGGACCCCGACAAGGCGGCCAAGATGCTTCACGACAGTCTCGCTAAGGGTGTAAATGCCGGAATGATCAATCAGCTTCAGAAGATCTATGATAAGGACCCTAAAAAAGTGCCCGATCTGGCGGCCGAGGTGCTGCGAAGGTCCGGCGATTCCAACCTCGCCGGAAGCCAGGAAGATCTCCGTGCGGCCCTTTCTTTTCTACAATACGGGGTACGTCCGGCACCCGCTCCGGGTCCCGATGGAAAGTCAAAGACATTCGCATTTCCCGATGCCGGACTGAAGGACCTTGCCAACAAACTTCTCAACGCGCTTTTGCTGCCGTCGAGATCAATGGTAATGCAAATGACCGTGACACAGGCGATCCCCGTCCTTGAAAAGTACGTGCCTGAACGCATCGCGTTGTTCAAACAAAAGGATGCGGAGAATAAGAAAGCTTTGCCATCCGAGATGAAAAGCGCAATGGATCTTTCCAGACTCTACGATCCAAACGTTACCGCAGAGGAGGTCCTCGCTCAGATCGCGCGAACCCCTTCTGACAATGACAAGAAGCAGCTATACGGCATCCTCACGTCAAAGATCTCACAGGTCACCGATGATGCCCGGGCGAAAAAACTTATCGACCAGATCCCAGACGACAAGACGCGCGCCGCCGCGCAGGCGCAGTTCGACGCGGGTAAAATAACCCGCGCGATCGGCGCAGGCAATATTGACGAAGCCCGCCGCCTGATAGGGACCCTCACGAATCGCCAAACGCGTCTCCAGCGATTGGTCGTTCTGGCCGTCGCCGTCCAGAAAAAGGGCACGGATAAAGACGCGGAATTGGCGCAATCCTTAATGAAGGAAGCGAGGGCTCTCGCAAATGATTATCCCGAGGATGAGGACGATATTGCTGATATCATGACGCTCGTTTCCGGCTACACGTCGGTGGACCCAGACACTGCGTTCCGCATCGCCGAGCCGCTGATAAATGAATTCAACGACCTTGTTCAGGCGTCGGCGGTGGTGAGCAAATATAATAAGCGCGACCGCACCTTTAAGAACGGCGAGTTGATGATGCGCGTGAATGGAACTCCAGGTGGTCTTCTGCCCTTCAGATACGTCGGCCAGATACAGGGCCTCGGCAAGGCTGACCTCGATCGATCGAGTGCTTTGGCCGACCGCTTCTCGCGTAATGACGTTCGCAGCCTCGTGAAGCTATACGTAGTTCAGGGCTTCTTGAGAGAAGATCCGAAACCAAAGGCGGCCGTCCCTTCGCCCGTTAAGACACCGACACCCTAAAACCATGGCAGCAAACGAAAACACCTTCGATTGGCGCGGCTACGACCGAAAGATCTTCCTAACGGCCGCTATTCTCTTTCCAGTCTTGGTCCTGATCGGCTTCGCACGCACTTACTATTTGAAGTTTGCGTTCGGTACGCCGCCTTTGCCTTCACTTCTCGTGCACATGCACGGATTGCTGATGACGCTGTGGGTTGGCTTCTTCATCGCGCAGGTATACCTGATCCGCACGAAAAATCACAAGCTGCATATGCAGTGGGGGATGCTCGGCATTGGCTTCGCGGTCGCGATCGTGATCGTGGGCTTCTTTACTGCCGCTGCCGGAGCAAAATATGGATCGCCTACTGCTCCGCCTGACGTTCCGCCATTGTCGTTTCTGGCAGTTCCGTTGATCGATCTTGTGACATTCGCGTCGCTTTTTGCGGCGGCGATCTGGTATCGAAAACGGCCGGCCGACCATAAGCGTCTCATGCTGTTGATCGCGATGGGCCTTTTGCCGCCTGCGCTGGGACGTTTTCCGATCGCTTCACTGCAGTCGCTCGGCCCACTCTTCTTTTTCGGCGTGCCCTCGGTACTCGCGATCGGCTTCCTTATCTTTGATACATGGCGAAATAAGAAGCTAAATCGTGTTTACCTCGCCGGCACTGTCTTTCTAATTGCGTCGTATCCTTTGCGGATCATGTTGTCGGGTACGGACGCATGGCATTCGTTTGCGGTTTGGCTAACCGGCTGGGCCGCCTAGGCGGCAAGAACTAAACCCTCGTTTCAGTTACGATATAACCCGTGCGGCTTTTGATCGTAAAGCTCTCAGCGATCGGGGATATCATCCATACTCTGCCTGCTTTGGCGGCGGTTCGCCGCGCT
The DNA here is from genome assembly GCA_019247455.1 of Acidobacteriota bacterium. Classification (GTDB taxonomy): domain Bacteria; phylum Acidobacteriota; class Blastocatellia; order Pyrinomonadales; family Pyrinomonadaceae; genus OLB17. The sequence continues at coordinate 21,534 of JAFAOW010000258.1, forward strand.
CTGCCCGATGCCGAGATCACATGGGTTGTGGAAGAACGCTCCGCTGAGATCCTCCGTGGCAACCCATTGGTCGATCGGCTTGTTGAGGTCGACACTCGATCGATGCGGGGCGGAAAGGTCATCGAGGAAATACTTCTAGACCTAGGCGCGCAGGTCAAGAAGGTACGCGAATTCAAATATGATGTTGCGATCGACTTTCAAGGACTGATCAAGTCTGCGGCTATTACTCGTCTCTCCGGCGCGAAGAAGCGCTGGGGATTCTCGCGCAGCTCCATGCGGGAGCCGGCGGGACGCGTCTTCCTGACCAACTCGGTAGATGTCGCTGGCGATGTTCACATAATTAGAAAGAACCTGGAACTGGCCGCGGGCGCGCTGAATATTGACGTCCCGAATTCGGGATTCGAATTCCCGATCGCAACATCCGAGAGTGAGAGAGCGGCCGCACGGTGGATCGCCCAAGATGCCGGCGGTCGATTTGCCGTTCTCAATCCCGCGGGCGGCTGGGTGACGAAGCTTTGGCACGCCGAGAAATACGGCCAACTGGCCGACCTGTTATGGGAGCGGCAAGGCCTGGCATCGATCGTTGCGACAGGGCCTAACGAACTGGAACTGGCGGATCGGGCGGCCGCCGGGAGCCGGACCGGACGCCTTACTTTGGCGCAACCCACGCTGAAAGCTTTTTTCGAATTGGCTAGGTTAGCCGAAGTGTACATTGGTGGTGACACCGGTCCGACCCACCTCGCTATAGCGGCCGGGGCGCCGATCGTTGGAATATTCGGGCCGACCGAGTGGTGGCGAAACGGCAGTACTAACCCT
>JAFAOW010000232.1 GCA_019247455.1 Acidobacteriota bacterium
TCGGATCGATCACCATTCCGTTGCCAAGCACGCAAGTCTTGTCTTCGTGAATGATCCCCGACGGCAGCAGGCGCAGGACGAACGCTTTTTCGCCCACATAAACACTGTGCCCGGCGTTGTGGCCGCCCTGATACCGCGACACGATATCAAAGCGGTCGGCCAAAAGATCGACGACCTTTCCCTTTCCTTCATCGCCCCATTGGGCGCCAATAATTACGATGATCATAGAACTGGCAATTTGTAATCGTCAGTCCAGACGGCAGGTCGGATAATGCGTTGAGGATTACGGGTTATTTTAGCAAAGACCGGTGAGTTGAGCTAAGAGGCGGCCTTAGGTATCGGATCAGCCGCATTGCGCCCTATCCATTCTTCGCGAAGCAGGCCAAATATCAGGAAATCATAGATCGTACCATCGCGCTTAACGTGCTGACGCTGCCGTCCCTCTTCGACGAACCCGAGCTTTCTGGGAATTGCAGCACTGCGCTCGTTGGCATCGGCACACCGGATCTGTACGCGATTCATGCCGAGGTCATTAAAGGCCAGGTCCAACATGACCTTCGTCGCCCGGCTGGTGATGCCTTTGCCCTCCTCGGCTTCGTCAACCCAATAGCCGATCTCGGTAACCTTTGCATCATGATCAAACGAAGAGAATCCGATAGTCCCGATGATCCTGTCATCACGACGTATGAAGAAGTTCAAGACCTTGCCTTCTTCGCCATCGCGAACGGCCCTTTGTACCCAGTCAATTGCATCTTCCTCCCCGTAGTCGGGTTTCGCCCACTCCATGAACGTCCTTAGGTGTTCATAGTTTCTCGTGACGAGCGCCAATACCTCGTCAACATCCTCTTCTCGAACGCTGCGAAGATAAAGTCCGTCCGCAAGATCGATCCGGGTATCTGTCAGTTTCGCAGGGTCCATTCGTAAAGATCGACGTAGTTTCTCGCCGCGTTCTCCCACGAGTTATCGACCGACATTCCGTTTCGCTGTATCTTTCGCCATGCGGCTTTATCGGCATAAGCGAACCCTGCCTCGTAGATCTTCTCGATCAGCTTGTCCGCACGGTACGGGCCGAACTTGAAACCGTTGCCGGTTTGGGTGACCGCGTCCCAGTTTTGCACCGTATCGTCGAGTCCGCCGACAGCTCGGACAATGGGGACGGTCCCATATCGCAAGGAGTACATTTGATTCAGTCCGCAGGGTTCGAATTTTGACGGCATCAGGAACATATCCGCCCCGGCCTCGATCAGATGCGCGAGTTTCTCGTTGTAGCCCACGTACACGCCGACTTGGCTAGGGGCATAATCCCGCAACGCCTGCAAAAAACGCTCGCTCTCGCCTTCACCGGAACCCAAGGCAATGAAATATGCTCCCAAGGCGAGGATATCCCCCGCGCACTGACGGATCAGCTCGACGCCTTTTTGAACGGTCAGCCGCGTCACGATCGCGAAGACGGGCTTATCCAGATCAACTGGCAGCTTGAACTGCTCCAGCAACGCTTTTTTGCAGTCGGTTTTGCCTACGAGGTCATCAGCGGAGAAATGAGCCGGCAATTCCGGATCGGCCGCCGGGTTCCAGACCTCGTAATCTACCCCGTTCGTAATGCCGATAAGCCGGTCGGCTCGCTTGCGTGTAAGCCAGTCGAGTCCATAGCCGAATTCCCCGGTCTGGATCTCTTGGGAGTAGCGCTTAGAGACCGTAGACAGGGTGTCAGAAACTTCAAGTCCTGCTTTCATTGCAGAGGCGTAACCGTTAAAACTAAATGCATTTCTTGCAAACTGTGACGTAAAGCCAAGCTCAGGCAGCTGGCCGATGCCAAATCCACCCTGATACGCCATGTTGTGGATCGAAAAGACTGTCCGTGTCCGCCGCCAGTAGTCCTCGCCGTGCCGTCGAGACGCTAATTCCACCGCCGCGAAGCCTGTGTGCCAGTCATTGAGGTGGACAATGTCCGGGGCCCCGCCGATACGCCGCAGTAAGGCCAGGGCCGCGTGGGACAGGAACGCAAAGCGCTCATAGTCCTCAGTGTAACCGTAGATGGAATCGCGATGAAAGATCGACGGTGCATCTATGAGGAAAGTCGGCGATCCATTCGCCTCGCTATAAAAAGCCTTCGCATGATAGGGCCTTCCTTTCCAGGTGACCCAAAGATCGTCAATAGCAATGTTCCAGAGGTACTCCCCTTTCGTCTGCCAGTAGCATGGCGTGATCAAAAGCGGATCCACGCCGACGGCCTTCAACGCCTTTGGCAAAGCTCCGGCCACATCGCCAAGTCCCCCAGTCTTCGAATACGGAACAGCTTCTGCAGATATGATCGCGACGCGCATCGTCATTTATTCTACCGTTAAGAGATTCGATACCGCCTTGCGTGACAAAAAAAGTCGGGCAGCAGCCCGACTCATAACGCTAAGAACGGCAAGCACTAAACCTAGCTTTGCATCGAGGCAAGGAACTCCGCATTCGTCTTTGTCTTACCCAGCCGCTCGAGGACCACTTCCATCTGCTCAACGGGCGAAAGCGGGTTGAGCACACGACGCATGACCCAGATGCGGTTGAGATTTTCCTTGTCGATAAGAAGCTCTTCTTTGCGTGTACCCGATCTTTGCAGGTCGATCGCCGGGAAAAGCCGCTTGTCGGACAGCTTGCGGTCAAGATGAATTTCGGAGTTACCGGTTCCCTTGAATTCCTCAAAGATAACGTCGTCCATTCTCGAGCCCGTGTCGATCAGGGCCGTCGCGATGATGGTCAGCGAACCGCCCTCCTCGATGTTTCGCGCCGCGCCGAAGAATCTCTTGGGACGCTGGAGCGCGTTCGAGTCGATACCGCCCGAAAGGATCTTGCCCGACGGCGGAACGACCGCGTTATGAGCGCGGGCTAGACGCGTGATCGAATCAAGCAGGATAACGACGTCACGCTTATGCTCAACAAGACGCTTGGCCTTTTCGATGACCATGTCGGCGACCTGAACGTGCCGTGTCGGCGGTTCATCAAAGGTCGATGAAATGACCTCGCCCCTTACCGAACGCTGCATGTCCGTGACTTCCTCTGGTCGCTCATCTATAAGAAGAACGATCAGCGAGACCTCGGGATGATTCTCAGTGATCGAATTAGCGATCGTCTGCAGAAGCATCGTTTTACCGGTACGCGGCGGGGCGACGATCAAAGCACGTTGACCCTTTCCGATCGGCGTGACGAGATCAATAACACGAGCGGGGAGGTTGTCCGGACCGACCTCCATCGTCAGCATCTCATCCGGGTAAAGCGGTGTGAGGTTGTCAAAAAATACCTTCTCGCGCGACTGCTCGGGAGCCTCAAAATTGATCGCCTCAACCTTGATCAGCGCGAAGTAGCGTTCGCCCTCTTTCGGAGGCCGGATCTGACCCGAAACGGTGTCGCCGGTCCTTAGATCGAACTTTCGTATCTGTGAGGGGCTTACGTAAATGTCATCCGGGCCCGGCAGGTAGTTGTACTCAGGCGCTCTCAAGAACCCGAAGCCATCGGGGAGCGTTTCGAGCACGCCCTCGGAAAAGATAAGTCCGCTCTTCTCCGTCTGCGCAGCAAGTACCTTAAAGATAAGCTCTTGTTTTCGCAGACCTGTGGCGCCCTCGATACCCATCTCTTTGGCGATATGGGTAAGTTCGCTGATGGACATATCCTTCAGACCGGCAAGGTTCAGGACGGCATCGTCACCCTTACCGTTTGAAGCGGGTGCTTCCTTGGCCGGACGCTCTGAGGTTTCGGCCTGCTCTTCCTGAGGCTCGATCCCGTCCGTTTCTTCGGCCGCATCCTTGGATTTGCGGCTTTGTGAGGTTTTGGTTGGCATTGCTATGTGATTCTTCTAAAAGATTGTGTTTTGAAACACGAAAAATGAGGCTCTGACGATCTTTTGGCGTATCAAACGCTAGACAGAATAGGCTGAGATCAATAAGCGGAGAAGATCGTATGGATCGTATGTAGTAATTCTGCGATCAAGCCAAAGGCTCGCGCGCAGCATCCCGAATTACTGGGGAAGGACAATTATTACACCAGAAAGGTCAAAAATCAATACTAAAAAGCAGATTTTTCAACGGCTTCGCTAATAGCCGCCCAAAGCTCGTCGCGACCTATTCCCTTATCCGACGAGTACGGCATGACCCGAGTCTGAGCGAGTTCCGATCGGGTTCCCTTTAAAGCCTTGTCAAGCTCATTACGCGAGAGCTTGTCTGCCTTGGTCGCTACTACAAGATGCGGCTTGTTATGATGCACTAGCCACTCGTTAAGCTGTCTGTCGAGTGCGGTCGGATCGTGGCGGGCGTCTATCAATTGGATACAAAGAGCCAGCTCCTCGCGATCAGTTAGATAATCCTCCGCCATCCTTCCCCAGTCCGAGCGCATCGCTTTCGATACTCTTGCATATCCGTATCCGGGAAGGTCGACGAAATAGAAGTCATCATTGACTAGGAAAAAATTTATACTCTGGGTGCGGCCAGGGGTGTTCGAGGTACGCGCCAGCCCCTTGCGCATAAGGAGGGAGTTGATCAATGACGACTTCCCTACGTTAGACCGGCCAAGGAAAGCGATCTCGGGGCGTCCATCCGCTGTCCAATGCCGGCGCTCAAATGCGCTCTTGATGAACTCAGCCGAAGTGATCTTCATGTAGAGGGGCGCTAGCTTCCCTGTTCCGCAGCAAGTGCGGCGCGTCGTTCCTTCCACCGCACCATGGCGGCGCGGCGCTCGGCGAGGAACTCTTCAGCATTGGGCTGGCGCATCAAAAGATCTTCAAGATGTTTGAGTGCAGTCGGCGCGTTGACCATCTTTCGGAACTCGGCTATGTACGGCTGGATCTTACTGAACACCACCCAGGCCTCGCCCTGTGACGCCATGAACATTTCTTCGTTGATCGCGCCGAAATTGACGAAGCTCGCGGCCATGTCCCAATAGCTGGTGACCATGCGGTACTTGGCACTTGTTTCCGGGTCGACGATCGTCTTCAGAATATCGTCCGCACTTTCAGGAAAGAACGTTAGGATCCAATCCCGAGCGGCCCGCATCTTTTCCTCACGCCGCAGTTCGTACAATTTCATTATCAGCTCAGCCGATCGATCAAGGTCACTCATAAATGTTTCAATATCGTCAAACTTACTCCACGGTCGCCGAAACTTCGCTCCCCGGGGCATCGGGGTTCCATACTTGAGGTGTCTCCAGCTTCTCAACCGCGGAAGCACTCTCAAGCGCGATCGCCAGAACTTCGTCGATCATGTCCACGGTGTGAATTCTCAATTCGTCGCGCACCTCTTCCGGAATATCGGCGAGGTCCTTTTCATTTTCCTTTGAAAGTACGATGGTCCGCAGTCCAAAGCGATGCGCGGCCAGAAGCTTTTCCTTTACGCCGCCGATGGGCAACACCTTGCCGCGGAGAGTTATCTCGCCGGTCATCGCAATATCATGCCGAACGGGTGTCTTCGTCAGTGCGGATACCATGGCGGTCGCCATCGTGATACCGGCGCTGGGCCCGTCCTTAGGGATCGCTCCCTCGGGCACATGAATGTGCAGATCCTTCTCTTTGAAGTCCGAGGGGTCAATACCGAGCTCCTCAGCTCTCGTACGAACGCATGTAAGTGCCGCCTTCGCCGACTCCTGCATCACCTCGCCAAGCTTGCCCGTAAGCGTGACCTCGCCTTTACCTTTTACGAGAGTCGCTTCAACCTGGAGAACGTCGCCGCCTACTTCTGTCCATGCAAGGCCGTTTACAAGGCCGATCTCACTTTTTCGGGCAATGTCCTGCTTTCTAAATCGGATCGTGCCAAGAAGCTCCTGCACCTTGTCCGCGTCGATCACTACGCGAAAATCGTCCTTTTCTGCCGAACCAACGTACTTCCTCGCGATCTTGCGCAGGCACGAACCTATCTCGCGTTCGAGATTTCTGACGCCCGCCTCCCGCGTGTAGTGGCGAATCGTCTCAAGTATCGCTTCATCGGTAAACTTCACTTGCGAGCAGTCGATACCGCTGTTCTCGCACTGCTTGGTGATCAGGTGGCGTTTCGCGATCTCAACCTTTTCTCGCTCGGTGTAGCCCGATAAATTCAGGATCTCGAGCCGGTCCTGCAAAGCCGGTGGGATAGTGTGCAGCACATTTGCGGTCGCAATAAAGAATACGTGCGACAAGTCGTAATCGACATCCAGATAATGATCCCGAAACGACGAGTTCTGCTCGGGATCCAACACCTCAAGCAGAGCTGCTGACGGGTCACCGCGGAAGTCGCGACCAAGCTTATCCACCTCATCAAGCAGCATCACCGGATTCGTCGTCCCGGCCCGCTTCATCAACTGAATGATCTGTCCCGGCATCGAGCCGATGTAGGTCCGGCGATGGCCGCGGATCTCAGCTTCATCGTGGACGCCGCCCAAGGCCAGTCTAACGAACTTCCTACCAGTTGCCCGCGCGATCGATTTCCCGAGACTCGTCTTGCCGACCCCAGGTGCTCCAACAAAGCAGAGGATCGTACCCTTTGGATTCTTTACTAGCTGGCGGACGGCGAGGAATTCGAGGATGCGTTCCTTGATCTTTTCAAGGCCGTGGTGGTCCTCATTAAGGATCCGCTCAGCGTCAGTGAGGTCCTCGACCTCATCCGAACGAGATTGCCAGGGAAC
>JAFAOW010000233.1 GCA_019247455.1 Acidobacteriota bacterium
GACACGGGGCCTGAGCCGGCGCACTTGGGATGATGTTGAGAAGGCAGGCACCAAGCAAAAGGACGGGCAGCGGATTGAGTAGTTTCATAGAAGGTCCTCCACCGCGGGAGAATATCACTGGACAAGAGAGAGCGCCAAGCGAGGTTATTGACTGGGGTTGTTCTTTTTAAGCTGGACGATGAATGAGCGTACTGCATCCGCCTCAGGGGCGTCGGGGAAAGTTCGCAGGAATTCTTCATAGAGACCGATGGCCTGGGATACTTTCTTTTGCCTTTCGTAAACAAGACCGAGAAGCTGGTAGATGACGATCGCATCGGGAGCACCGGAGAGCTGCTTCAGCGACTTCGATAGATTGTCGGCGGCGAGGTCGTAATACTTGGTCTCGTTCTCAAAATCAGCGGAGCCGCCAAATGTCTCGGCCTTTTCCTTATACAGCAGGCCCAGGCCCGCGTAAGCCTCGGGCTGAAAGCCCTTGCCCTCGCTGATCGCGCGTTTGAAAGCGGCAATGGCTTTCGCCTCCTCGCCGTCTTCTTTGTAAATGCGGCCTTGCACAGCAGAAGCCTCAGGGTAGATGGGCTTCAGTTTTCGAGCCGACGCGATCATGGCCTGCGCTTCGTCAAGGTTCCCCTGATCCGTCAGCACGCGGGCCATCGCGACGTAGGCCTCGGGATAAGCAGCCCGCAGTCTAACGGCTTTGCGATATGCCTCGACGGCCTTGTCGCGATCACTGGACGTGAAGCGTTCGCCGTCTTGAAAGGCAAGCTCGGCTTCGTCCGTTGTCTTTACGAGAACGACCTTCACCGTGCCGCGTTGAACCGCGGTGAGAGGCTGCGACTTTTCTTTGAATCCGGCCGCCCTTATTTTGAGCGTATGGGCGCCGGAAGACACCGTCCGGATCACAAGCGAGCCTTGAGCATCGGTCTTGCCATAGCTAACGCCGTCGATCCAGACAGACGCCGCGGATTCTGTTGATATCGTGATCTCGCGAGGCTGCTGGCCATGAGCCGCGAACCCCGCGAAGGCAAGCAGTATTGCGACAAATATGGGCCGTAACCTCAACATTCGGTCAATGAGGGCGTTAATTCGATGATATTACACCGACCGGGAGTTTGTCGTTAAAAGTTGGAAATACGCGGACCGTACTCTATAATCTGAAATTCGTGGCTGGGTAGCTCAGCTGGTTAGAGCGCGGGATTCATAACCCCGAGGTCGGGAGTTCAAGTCTCCCCCCCGCCACCAAATTCTTTTCGCGATCGCTTCCCGATCAATAAACATCCAGGTCATTTCCATTTACGACCTTTCCCTTGTACCGCTCTTGAACCTCTTGCAACAGGTCTTCGAAGGTCGAACTCCATACAAGCTGATGATAAAGGACAAGGAGTTTCGGCTTTGCTTTGGCCGCGAGATCCGCAAGCTGATACGAGGAAGTATGTGCACTCGCGTGATACTTCTGCCATTGTTCCGGGCGCTTCAAAAACCCGGCCTGGCTGTAGACCTCATGTATCAACACATCACACCCGTTGCAGGCGTCGATAACACTTTGGCTCGGGACACAGTCTCCTGATATGACAATGGTCCGGTCTTTTGTCTCGAACTTATATCCAAAAGCTTGCTCCCAGGTCGCGTGCTGGACCAGGAAAGCGGTCACCGTGACGTTCTCGTCCTTGTATATAACGCCGGGTTTTATCTCATGCACGTTAACTCGATAAGCGGCCGGATTTCCCTTCTCCAGTCCGTTCACGCGAACGCTTATATCCTCTGCGTACGCCTTTAGAATATTGTCGGTCATCGATGACAGGCCCTTCGGTCCGTAAACCTCAAGCGGCCCATTCCTTCCCTGGATCGCCGGAGTGAGTATCAGGTCCGGATAACCGAGCGTATGGTCGGAATGAAGATGAGTGATAAAGGAAATTCTCAGGCGTGGTGTGGCCAGTGCGGAAATTCCTTTTTCAAAGGCCGCTTGGGCCCGCCTAACGACGCCTGATCCCGCATCGACAATATAAGCGGCGCCATTTATGACGATCGCGGTCGCGGGGCCCCATCGATTCGGATCTGGATTTGGATTTCCGGTACCCAGTAAGACGATCTGGGTGCCGCTTGTCGGCTTAACTTGAGCTCCGGTGCCGACCGACAGGAAACAGAGGATAAGAACAGCCAGAATAGGTGCTTTCATAAGATAGCGCCGGGAATACGGGCCCGATGTTAGCACATCTAGCTGGTGAGCCGTCGATAGATGGCCGGCATGCGTTCCGGGAGTGAGAGCACATCGTCGATGATGGTGTAGCCGACATCGCCGTAGAGGTCCTTGAGCTCAGCTTCCGATTCTCGGTCAACCGTTATGCAAAATGGCGTGATGCCATTGGTCTTGGCTTCTATCAGCGCCTCTCGAACATCCTCGCGCGCGTAGCGGGCGTCACCGTAATCATGGTCATAAGGCCTGCCGTCGGTAAGAATGATGAGGAGCTTGGTCCGCGATTCCTGCCTCAGCAGTTTGTGCGCAGCATGGCGGATCGCCGCTCCAAGCCGCGTATTGTTTTGAAACGTAATCCCGCCGATGCGTCTTTCGGTATCGTCCGAGTATTTTTCTCCAAAATCCTTGACGACGTAAAACTTAACGTTCCTGCGTCCTTCGCTTGTAAATCCATTTATCGAATAGACGTCCCCGACCGCCTCAAGTGCCTCGCTCATCAGCACCAGACCTTCCTTTTCGATCTCAATGATGCGCCGACCAGGGTGCGTATATGGTTGCAGCGGATTGCGCGTGATCGTCCTTGCGGTCGAGGATGACTGATCAAGAAGGAGCGAGACCGCTACATCCCTCTGCTTGCGGAGGCGTTTTGTATAAATATTCTCGGCTTGCCTACCATCCGCCTTGCGGTCGATCACAAAATCGACAAGAGCGTTGAGATCGTAATCCTCGCCGTCATATTCTCGATTGATCCGCGTAAGATTCTCGGGCTTCATCAATTGAAATTGATGCCGGATGGATGAGATCACACCGCGATACCGCGCTCTTGTCAGATCGACGAAGTTCTTATCGCCCTTCTTCACCCGCTTCTCTACGACACGACTCCACCCGACGCGATAGTCGTTCAGCTCGCGGTCCCACTCGTCGTAGGCAAAGGCAATATCGTCGGCTTCGAGCGCCTGCTCCGGCACCTCGGCTTGCGACCATGCCTCGGCCCCTTGGAGATCGTCGGGCTCGCCCTCGTCGTCGAGGCTGTTCCACGCAGAAAAGAGCTCGCGAATATCCTGGATGTTCTTTTGCTGCTCGCGCTTTACCTGGTCCTGGGTAACTGCTTCTTCGGCGTCCTTATCGTCGTAGGCAAACTCGCTATTCTCTTCCGAATGGTCAGATTCCGCCTCATGTTGCTGCTCGGGAGTAATATTTTGAAATAGCGAATAGACTCGCGACGTCGCCATCAGCGAGTCGGCAACGGTCGGGAGATCGCCTCCTACAGCAAAGAACTTCTCCAGCACTGTCTCTATCTCCGACACGACCTGCCCGTAAAACTGCCTTGCGTCATCCGTCGCCCCGCCGCACATCGTGATCTGGAACAGGAGCTCGAAAGGCACCTGGTGCATCGGCAGATCGAATATGTATGGCCTGTTCGATCGCAAGAAAGACTGCATCAGGTCGAGATCCCGATTTAGGCCGCGATAGGAACGGCGGAGGCATTGATCGATGCGCGTATTTTCCATCGTGCCGAATATCTTCTTCGCGAGCCGCGGCTCAGGAAAAACAGCTAGTACCGTATGGTAATCTGAGCCGGGCGGAAGATCCTCTGTCTTTTTCAATGGGCGCTTATCGGCGGACTCGAGGTAACCGCCCAGTGAGAACGAATCGCGTTCCTCGGCAGTCATCGAATAGAGGTCGTTTAATTCCTTGAACGCGGCCTTAAGCTCAGGTGTATCGCGATCGAACGTCCCAAATTCGATCTGCCCTGCCCCATGTGCCGCGAGTACCTTGTAAAGCTTAAAATCCTTCTCGTCCTCATCGAATTCGGCGATCGACGACGGCAGATAGATCGTGCGGCCGTCGCCGATCCGCGATTCCTGCGGCATCGCTGACAGCGGCGCGATCTCAACCTCGCGGCCGGTGAGGGCCTCGATATACATTCTGAGCACCATCTGAATGCCGTCGAGGGGCACGCCTAGACGCACTTTTTTTAGGCGCTCGTTCGATTCACGAGTTTCAAGGGCGAAGTAGCTGCGGCGTGACCTTGTAGAATCCGATTCCTCACGGGCCAGGCCTGCTTCAAGCCATTGGACGAATTGCTCAACAGACACCTTTTTGAGCGCCGTTCCGCTCGACTTGAAAGCTGCGAGCGCGCTCTCGGCGTCGACAAGAGCAACGTTTGTGAGAGTTTCTAGGACGCGGCGAATAGAGACCGTCTGCAGAGCGGGTTTTGCAGTTACCGAAGCGATGAATTTTGGCGTCGCTCGCAAAAAGGAGATAAGCACGGCGTTGCCGTGAACCGCGATGGCTCGCGCGAGGAAACGCCACTCCCTGAATGCCTGCGGCGACCGTCTCAAGAGGCGGCTCCCGGACGAAACAAAATGTAAGGTGACGCTGCCTCCAAACTCAAGAAATTCCTCAGCCGCCCCAAGCAGCGTTATTGCTTCGGCGGTGGTGATAGGTTCGAGGGCCCCCGGCAGTTCATGCCAAAGATCTGCCGTCAGCCCGCCCGTCCTCTCGGCGAATTCTGACGCTAATTTTAGAACAGCGTCCGCGACCGGCGCTGAGTCCTCACCAAAATCCGAGATGGCCTTCCCAACGCCAGGCGTATGAAGCAGGAAATCGGCGCTGTGCTTCGCGGAACGCTGAGCTATATCAGAGCAGAGCTCCAAAATACGGCTCAAAAGATCGGGGTCTTTAACGTCTCGTGCGACACGGGGAATCAAGTGGAGAGACTCAAGGGCGATAGAGCTGGAGAGAACGAGCTGTCGCGTGCAGATCTGAAAAACCGTTCGCCTCGCATTCTTCGGCACCTTCGTTAGACCAGCGGCACCCTCTGCGAAGAAGGACACCCCCAATTCGGATGAGCCCATAGCTAGACGGCGTCCAAGCTCACCCCAGTCTCTCAGGTCTTCTGCTGATAAAACCTTCGCGGCATCAGGAACGGCGGCTACAAACGCCCTGCTCACCTTTAACGAAACGCCGGCGAGGGACGCGCTTACCTCGAGCGCGGCACGTCGCTGTTCGGCCGAGAGTTCGGCCAACGATTGAGTGATGCCTTTTCGCGGCGATTTCGGTTCGCCCTTCGCCATACTTTGATTTTAGGAGAAAGCGGCGGGCTGGGCGAATGTTCCGTCAATGATGATGATCGGCTTGCATCTCGTTAAGCTTCGAAATGTCGAGCAGGCGAGAGAAATCGTCAAAGTGGAACATGGTGTTGTCTTTACAATGCTCGCAAAAGAACGTCACGTCCTCACCCAGATACATATCTCTCAGATGGTAGGCAACGAAACATCCATAGCATCTCTGGATGCGCTTGCCAAAGTCGTGAAGAACGTCTTGATCTGTTTTCGTCATTTAACTACGCCGCGCTTTGCGGTCTCAATGAACTCAACAAGGAGGTCGACCTCCGGTACACCTTTGATCTCAGCCCTGATCCGCTCAAGGGCCTGAGAGGTATTGAGCTTTGCTGCAAGTAGCAAATGGAACGCATGCCCGAGATGTGCGATCGTCTCCCTGGGAAAGCCGCGCCGGCGAACTCCGACACGGTTAAGGCCGTAACATTTCGCATGGTTCCCTTGTACCAGGGAGAATGGCATCGCATCCTTTACCGCGATCGACGAGCCGCCCACGAATGAGCCTGTCCCGACTCGGCAGAACTGATGGATCCCGCAAAGCCCGCCAATATTCGCAAAATCTCCCACCTCGACATGGCCGCCGAGCGTTGCGCCGTTAGCCATGATCACGTTATTTCCCACGACGCAGTCGTGGGCAACGTGCGCTTGCACCATGAGCAGGCAATCGCTTCCGATACTTGTTATTCCGTTTCCATCCGCAGTACCTCGATGGATCGTGACGTACTCATGGATCAAGTTCCGCTCCCCGATCCGAACAAGGGTCGCCTCACCTTTGTATTTAAGGTCCTGCGGCGGAAGGCCGATCGACGCGAATGGGAAGATGTGTGTGTCGCTCCCTATCTCTGTATTTCCATCGATAACGACATGCGAGTCGACCTGTACGCGGTCGCCCAAGGTAACGTTTTCGCCGATCATAGTGAACGGTCCGATAACGCAATCAACGCCAAACTCTGCACCGGGCGCTACAAATGCTTGTTCGTGTATCCGAGTAGCCATCGAGGGATCAGACCTTGAGGTCCCTGCGGTTCGCGATCACGCTCATCAACTCAACCTCTGTGGCGATCTGTCCGTCGACAGTCGCGATCCCGCGCATTTTTTGAACCCGGCTGCCAATACGCAGGGCGATCACCTCAAGAGTCAAAGTATCGCCCGGCACAACTGGGCGGCGGAAGCGGGCATTCTCGATCCCGGTAAAGAACGGGATCTTTTCTCCCGGCTCGGGAAACTCGCGAAGAGCGAGGATCGCGCCCGCCTGCGCCAACGCCTCGATCTGAAGAACCCCCGGCATTACGGGAGCGCCGGGGAAATGGCCTACAAAAAAATGCTCGTTCGCTGTGACCTGCTTGATACCGATGATCCTGACAAGAGGTTCCAGCTCGATGATCTTATCGACGAGGAGGAAGGGATATCGGTGGGGCAGGATCTTTTGGATCGCCGTCGAATCAAGGACGGTCATAACTGTTATAGATAAGACAAAAGCCGGCAAAAGGCAATTTGCCGGCTTTTCTAATTGAAACGTGCGCGCGAGTTACGGCTTGTTCGGCGTCGCCGAGCTGGCGGTAGTCGCTGCCGGCCTCGTATTGAAGTAAGCAATGAACTCTTTGGTGACATTCGCTGTCGAATCCAACGCAAGGATGGCGTTCGCCTGAGCAAGAGCATTTATGTCCAAAATGGCGACATAACCTTTCTGTTTGGCGAAATCCTGGATCGCTTTGCCGATCTCATCGGAAACGGGTCCAAGGACCGCACCGCTGCGGGTCTCAAGAGCGGCGTCGTACTCCTTCTTTTTGAAGTCATACTGACGCTGCAGGCTGTTCCCCTCGTCCTGCTTTTGCAGAGCGACTTTCTGGTCGACCGGAATAGCTGGGTTCGACTGCATCTTCTGCAGGTCGTCCGAGATGGTCTTGATCTTTGCCGCGATCGTCTGAAGCTCGGTAACACGCGGCTTCATTTCGTTATCCAAGGCCTTGAGAGCGTTAATATACTTGGTGACACCTTCCTTTTCGTCACCGAATGCGCCTGTGTCGATCCAACCGATCTTCGTCGCCTGTCCAAAAGCAGAAGCAGCGAATACCCCGGTGAACACGATACTTATAATTACTGAAACAGTTCTTTTCATTACGTTAATAAAACTCCTTAAATACCGAGCGCTTATACGCTTACTCTGGCTTTTACATTATCCTTTGAAACTTTTTCACCCAAAATTGTTGCTTGGCGTTTCAAAAAAAAGAATAGCAATAGTAATTAAAGGACTAAACCTTGTCAATTTTCGATTGCTAAAATGTACGGCCGACCGTGAACTTGAATCCTGATCGCTTGCCGGGAAGGAAAATGCCGGGTAATTCCTGCGTCACGCCGAATTTGCCGTTGGGATTGTAATAATAAATGATCCTGAACGGCACATTCACGACTGGAACCTGTACGCGAAACTCCACACCTACGCTTGCCTTAAAATCGCGAAGACTTGCGAATTTAGCCGCATCAACTCGCAAAGCGGAATTTTCCTGCACTTCGCCGCGAACATAAAGCTGCTGGATCTGCGGAGAAACACTCGTCGGGCACCCTAATCGATTTCCGCGGCAAAACTCATTCAAATAGTCCGTCTTCGTCATGACGCGGCCGCGGTAGTAAAGTATGCTCCCGAGGCTGTTCTCTAGAACCGGAGTATTAATAAGACCGAGGGCGGTCAAACGTCCGGCGCCCAAAAAGGAGTCGTCTTGCAGAAATTCGCTGTTGATGACCTGTGTACCGGTTTTTCGGAGATTGAATACCGAGCCTACATCTCCAAATAATGCGACCGAAGCCGGTCCAAATATCGGTATGCGGTATTCTGCATTCGCCAGCAATTCCGTATCTCCGCCGATGAATTGGAAATTGTGGCTAAGAAGCGCCGGATTTGCCCCCGAGATCCCCGTTACCTGTCCCAGAGTCGCGATCTCGGCAAGCGTGCGAGAGTCAAGTCCCGTGTTGGCTGCGACATTGGAATCGGGTGTGCCTGAAGCATTGGTCGCGACGACGACATTGCGGCTCGTTACGTATGTGTCAAAAGGAGCGACCGGACCGATCGACCGGCTGTCGTAGCCGCGAATATCGTTCTCACTACCAAGATAGAAACGTTCGTAAGCCGGTACGCCGCCGATAAATGCGATCGAGTTAGCATTTCGGATCTTGTCCGTGATCGAATAAGAGCCGGTCGTCGCAGCCAGGATACGAAATGCGAAAACCCAGGGCTCCTTCGTTTTCTTCTTCCGGACCGGAATGAACTGCGAATACTGGACAGATGGCGAATACGTCTTTACGTCCCCAGCAAGCCCCGCGAAACCTAGTGAGATCGAAAGGGATTTGCCCTTATTCGTGTCGATTCCGTTAGGAGCAGGCTGGCGGGTATCGTAAACGAATGTTCCCGTCACACGGCTCGTAATAATATTCGGCTGGCGATAGAGGACCGGAATGCGCGCGGTCGGGTCGGCAGATGAGTTGATCTTCGGATCCTTGATATTCGTCGCTGAGAACTGATAGGTCAGGCCCACGCGCGAGAACTGAGTAAATCGGCGCTTTTTGAAGAACAACTCGGATAGCGGAGCTGTCGCGAAAATGTTCCCGCCTATCGTGTTTTGCGTGAAAAGGTTGGCGGAGTTGGTGGTTATGGTACCAAGAGGGTTGAAGAGATCATTCAGAACCCCGGTGTTCTGAGTGAGATAGGTTCCCTCTCCAAAGAACTGATATGAGCTCGCGAAAAGAGAGAAGCCAACAGAAATAGGTCTATCCTTGAAATACGGCTCCTGATACGTGAACTGCAGATTCTTCTGCCGATTTCCCGCACCCAGATTGAATGAAAGTACCTCTCCGCGTCCCGCCAGGTTATTCGTCGAATACTCCAACCCGAAGAACGATCCGCCGATTCCCGAGATGCCGCCGTTAAATGAGATCTGCTGACGCCCTTTTTCCTTAACTTTAACGACCAGGTCTACATCCCCTTTCTCTTCATCCGTATGGATCTCAACATCCTGGTCCTTGTCGATGGGGTCGAAGTACTGCGTCTGATTCAGGCGTGCCACGGAGATGTCCAGGAAGGTAGAGTTGTAGATATCCCCTTCGTTTAGGAGGAATTCGCGGCGCATGACCTTATCACGCGTAAAGGTATTGCCCGTAAACTCGAGCCTCCGAAGCGTAAACTGCTTGCCTTCGTCGATATGTAAAGTGATGTCGACGACGCCCTCATTCGGGTTCGTCGGACTATCGTGGAAATCAGGATCGAATTCCCCAACATAGTTAACGAATCCCTGCGAACCGTAAACTTTCTTGAGGTCCTCGTAAACCGCGTTCTGAAGCCGTTTGCCGTCGGCGATGTCACCTTTCTTCAGGCCTATGGCGGCGAGGATCTGTTGTTCCGAGAAGATCGAGTTTCCCTCTACCGACAGATCTCCGACGCGATACAAGCGTCCCTCGGTAACAGGCACAACGATCTTCAGAGTGTCGTCCTTCGATTTGATGACGGGTATCGGCAGCGGAAGTAGTTTGATGATCGGTAAGCCCGTGGTCTTGTATCCAAGGCCTACGACCTCTGGGTCACCTATACGAGCCTGGAAGTAGCCCTTCGAAGCCATGTAAGAACGAACGTTCTTCTGCAGGTCGTATTGAAGTTTCCGCAGGTCAAGAATGTCCTGACTCTTTACTCGCGAGATAAGCCCGGTCGCTTTGACCAACTCCATCGCCCCGCGAAGCTCACTGTCCTTAAAATGATCGTTTCCCGTGAACTCGATCTCGACAATTCGTGAGCGATTTCCTTGCTCGATATTAAATGTGATGGCCACCGAAGTGGCGGAAACTTCTTCTTCTTCGACGGTAACTTTGGCGTTCGGGTATCCCTTGGAAGCGAGCATTTCGCGAAGCGTACGGGTCGCGGCTTTTGCCTTTACAGGATCATAGACGGACTCTTTCGAAACACCGACTCGTTTTTCGCGGAACTCTTTCAGGATGTCGGATTCCTGAATTACGCTCGTGCCTTTGAAGGTCAGGTCACGGATGATCGGCAATTCCTTGACTTCAAAGATCACATTTACCCCGCCTCTCACGCCATCTTCGGTAAGCACCCGAGTTTTCGTCTTGTCAAAGAAATTGAGCGAAAGAAGCTCCTTCAGATCCCGCTCGAGCGCCGCCGGATCATAGACATCACCCGGGCGGGTCTTGATGTAGTAAAGAAGGTCCTCATCGCGAAGCCGCCGATTGCCTTGGATATCAACGCTCTCAACAAGCTGCTGAGCCGCGGGCGTCTTCGATGCGGATTTCTCGCCGTCGGTCCAGGCGAGGGCTGGGAGGGCCAAAACTGACGATATCAACAAGGCGATCCAAGCCGCTCGCAACTTTTTCATAAAACGGAGTATCCCAAAGACGCAAATTACCGAGCTGCCGGAAGAGCTAGTATGCTTGATGGCCGCTACTTGATCCGTCCAAATAGGATAATTCAACGATAACGGCTTTTCAACACAAGGGTTTTTAACTTGCACTATGATTCGCGGGGCTTGGGGACAGGTTGCCCCTCGCCTTAAAGGCACGGCAGTTGGGATCTACTTAGAAAGCTGTCAATCTGCCGTTAGGTTCAGCCCGGCGATCTCATCGTTAACAGTAATGAACTTGGGCGTGAAAGTGTACCGGTTAGAGCTCACGCTCAAAACGTAGGAGGCACCCACCGTAACATCTGTAAATTCATAATATCCGAGCGATCCGGTACGGACCTGTCTGGTTACGCCACCCGGGCCTGTGAGCGAAACAACGGCATTCCGCAGACCCTGTCCGCTCGGAGTTAGAACCCGGCCCGAGATCGTCACTCCGGTCGCCGTTGGCGTAAGGGTACAGCTCGGGAACCTGAAAGCCCCGATCTGCGTTCCCCACGCAACACTCGATGCTGCGTTTGCTGGGTAATATTCGCTGGTAACCCAAAACGTACAGTCATCGGAAGGATCGATGCTGATCGAAGCATAATCTCCCCAGCGGTGACAGGGCAGCCCGCCGCAGTTGCCCGTCTGCGAGCCAACGCCGGCGATGAGCTGCGTCTCGTTTTGCGGCATGCTGTTCGCCGGATCTCCGGCTAGCCTTCCGGAGTAAGCGATGCTTGGGTTGGTCGAAGCATTCGACGTGTTGTAAACAAGCGCGACGTTGCCGTCTCTATCGGCGGCAATGCTGCTCATCCACCGCCAGAGCCCGTCCGCGGGATCGTATTTTTGCTGCTGGACGGGGGTAGTTGCGACGGTCCCTCCGGTTACATCGATCTGCGCCCACTGCGACCCGGTGGGATTATTAGCGCTTGTCTGAAATGTATGGGTGATCCAGATAGACTCGGATGAGCCGATTCTCCTGTATTGTGCCCGCTGCATAACGCGGTCCCCGAGGGTGTCAAGCAGAATGCTCCCCGGCTGCGGAACGATATTGTCGTCGGTGGATCCACCCGGGTATGTATAACTTGCCTGAGACACGTTCACCGGAGCGGCCAGCGTGCCCCCGCCTCCGCATCCCGAGCCAGGCGTAAACTTTCGCACCTCAAACGCAAAAGATGTTTGTGATTCCGATACAAAATAATTGGGCGTGCCGGCCGGGGGTAAAAACTTCGCAAGCTTAGCACCGCTGATGTTACTCGGCATCATCGAATAGGGATCAGATGTGTTCGAAATGTAGCCTATCGACGCGTTTGTGGTGTTAAGCGGAGCACCGCTCTCCATCGCCGCCTTATTAAAGGAAGCAAATAACGTTCCCCTGAAACTACCCCCCGTGGAGAACTCATTGGCGCTCATATACAAACATCCATCGTTCCAATTGCCGAACTTGGGATAATCGTTTAGCCAGACGTGCGACGCATCGTCAACGCGTACGGCGTAGAACCACCACCCCCCTGCCACCGGGTCGCTGGACTTTGAAACTGCAAAGCATTGATAAAAAGGAGCCGCACTGCCTGTTCCTGAGAACGCAAAGTCCGTCAGGATCCATCGGTCTGCAAATTGATCGTAAATGGCTACCGGATCACCGCGATGTGTGGTATCGCACAGCGTTCCCGTACCGGCTACCGACCAAAGAGAATTCTCAGTGAACGCCGCAAGCCGCGTCCCGCTCTTACTGAATATCGCGTATGAACTATTGACGCTCTGAATGTAGAGATCCAAACCTACGTCGCCGTTAACGTCGGGAGGCGTGCCGTTACCGGCAGCTCCACCTGTCACCGAGTCCCCACGAAACAATCCTTGAAAATTCTTTACCGGACCGGGCATCGGCCCGGAGGTTACATTTTCCTCAGGCATCTGAGCTACGAGATCGCTGCTGTTCGGCCGTAAGAACCTCTTAGCGTTCGGCCCCTCGAGCTCAGGTTCTATGTGATCTGCTTCAGAAGCGACCGGCGGAAGGTCTCGCACGTCGCCATCGAAATGCGTCGGCAAGACGAGTTCAACACCCTTCGTGCGATAGGTGTCTCCGTCCTGCCGCTCGACCGGTACCCTTCTCGTGAGCGATGCAATAACGGACTTGACCCCAACTTCGTCGTCAAAGATCAATCGCGCCCCGCGGCTGCCACGGTGGCTGCCTCCAACCTGGTCCATTTCATGTGCACGCCCTGCGTTCTCGGCATCGAATTCACGGAGCATTTTCATACCGCATGCGGCCGCCGCGGTTATTACAACCACTGTCGACAGCAAAAACCACCGCTTGCGAATGGAATCAGGTTTCGCCACTTGAATGCAAAACGACGTCCGAAAGGGACGGATCTATTGACGTTGACTGTTCTGAGGGAATCTCAGCGTTCGCGGCTATTATCGGCGCGGAATTGTGTCCGAATCAAGGGGAAACACCGCTTCGGGCCTTTCCTGTAAGTTCTTTTTCCGCGCTCTCGGCCTTGGGGCGGATTTCACGCAGCGACAGGGAGTCGCCGTTCGCGTAGACCTCAACTGTGCTTGATTCACAGACGTGCCCTTGAATGAGCGCTTCGCTCAATTCATCCTCAACATATTTTTGCAAAGCTCGCCGGAGTGGTCGGGCTCCGTATTTGCGATCGGCGCAGGTTTTGTCGATCAGCCATTTGCGCGCATCGGCGGTCAACACTACTTTGAGGTTTCGAGCGTCGAGCATCGAGTTAAGCCTCGCCATCTGCAAGTCTGCGATCTGGAAGAGATCTTGGTCGGAAAGCTCGTCAAAAATAATGATCTCGTCAAGGCGATTGATAAATTCGGGCTGGAAGGTCTCTCGAACCTTTGACATCACTTCGTCTTCGAGGCGCTCACGCGAAGCGTCTCCGCTCGCCTGAAAGCCCAGCGATTGACGTTTCTGAATGACACGGGCCCCGAGATTCGAGGTCATGATGAAGATCGCGTGCTTGCAGTCGACAGATTGTCCAAGCGAATCAGTCAATACCCCGTCCTCAAAAACCTGCAGCAAAATATTGAACAGGTCCGGGTGCCCCTTCTCGACCTCGTCGAATAGAACAACGGCGTAAGGTGAGCGGCGAAGTTTTTCGGTGAGTTGGCCGCCTTCTTCATGGCCGACGTATCCCGGAGGCGAGCCGATGAATTTCGACACGGAATGCTTCTCCATGAACTCCGACATGTCGAAGCGGATAAGCGCCTTTTCAGATCCGAATAAGAACTCCGCGATCGAGCGCGCGACCTCCGTCTTGCCGACTCCGGTGGGCCCTAAAAATAGGAATGAGCCAACCGGCCGGCTGGGGTTCTTAAGCCCCGCACGCGAACGCCGCACCGCACGCGCAAGCGCCGAGATCGCCGGACGCTGCGAGATGATGCGTTTGTGCAGCGCCGTCTCGATGCCGAGCAGCTTCTCGGCCTCCTTCTGCTTGACGGAAGAAACCGGGACGCCCGTCCAACGGGCGATGACCTCGTCCACATCGTCCTTTGTCACCTCGACCGCGAAGAACGAATCCTCGAGCGAACGCAGTTCAAGCGATATCAGCTGCTCTTCGTTAGCGGCGGCACGCTTCCAGTTCTCGACGGTCTCCTTCCACGATGGCTCTCCCTGCGACTCGGCTTGATACCGAAGCTTCGCCCTGGATCCCGCCTCGTCCAACACGTCGATGGCCTTATCCGGAAGAAAGCGGTCGGC
>JAFAOW010000198.1 GCA_019247455.1 Acidobacteriota bacterium
CGCGATCGCGTATTCGCTGTTCGGATGGTTTGAATTGACGTGGAGGCCACCCGGGATCGAAAGAGTGACCGTAGCCTTTGCTGACTTGCCGCGCGCGACCTTTCCCCCTGCGATGGAGCCTGAGACGGTCTGGGCATTCAAAGCGGCGGCAAACAATGCTACCCATGAGGCGATGATCGTGATCCTAAAAGTGTTTTTCATATTGATCATTTTAAACGAAAGCTGTCGAGCATTCCCTCCAGCTTATTAATAAATTCTTGGGGCGCATTCGAAATCCGGGTCGTCCGGAACTCAAAGTGCCTACCGTCTTTATCCGCGATCTTGAACTGCTCAACGAATTGAACTTCCGTTTCCATTCTCTCGATCTCAAAGATTCGGTAGTGGACGTCGTCGATCACCTCAACCCGCAGATCGGCCGGGACTTGTATACCGCCCTCACCATTCACCGTGGTCAAGAATGCCCTTCCCATCTTGAATTTCGACGCCGACCCTTCACCGAATTCTTTTGAGTATGCTTCAAACATGTAAGGCGGCGACGGGTCGACAATATTCAGAAATCCCTCGGGTTTTTGGATGATAAACTCCGCGGTTTCTACTGTCTCGCTTTCGAAAGCAGCCGCCGCGCTCTTTTTGATCCGCGTGGACGCGTAGGCCATCAGCGCAACAACGATAACTCCGATAATGAGTATTTCCATGGCTACGCTCCGGCCTTTGCGGCAAGCTGACCGCAAGCGGCATAAATATCTCGGCCCCGCGGCGTGCGAACGTATGCGGATACCCCACGCGACTCCAAGATATCCTTGAATTGCCGCACCTGCTCAGGTGTGGAGGCGGCGTAATCGAGTTGTTCAGCGCCGTTGTGCGGAATAAGGTTCACCTTCACACGGCGAATCCGATACATCTCGAGAAGGTCCGCAAGTTGATCTGCATCTTTGGCGGAATCGTTCACGCCGCCGAGCATTACATATTCAAAAGTGAATCGTTCCCCTCGCCGCAAGCTCTTTTCGAACTCCCGGGCCACCTTCATCAATTCATCGAGGTCCCAGCGCTTGTTGATGGGCATCAGCTTGTTGCGAAGCTCGTCGTTTGCCGCGGAAAGCGAGATCGCGAGATGAGGCCGGTCGTGGAGATTGGCGAGATCGTGGATCTTTGGCACAATCCCCGCGGTAGAGACCGTCACGCGATCGGGAACGATGAACAGCCCACTTTCATCGGCCATCAGTCTGAGCGCGTCGATCAGATTTTCGAAATTCAAAAACGGCTCTCCGGCTCCCATGCCTACAAGATTAGTTCCGTGCGGTGTTTCAGCGCCCGCGCCGTACACATCATTGAGCACAATGATGATCTGCTCGACGATCTCGCCCACACTTAGATTCTTGAGAAGCCCAAGCTTAGCCGTAAGGCAGAAATCGCATTTTAGAGGGCATCCGGATTGTGAAGAAAAGCAGATCGTGTCGCGGCCCTCGGTAGGGATATACACGGTTTCGACAGGCTTGCCGTCAGCAGTTTTCATCAGATACCGCCGCGTCCCGTCTGTGGAAACGTACCTCGACTCAACAGTAAGCCTTGATACCTCAGCCCTCTGGGCCAGTATTTCGCGGAAACTTTTCGGAAGGTCAGTGATCTCATCGAATGACCGCCGCCGCCGCTGGTGAAGGGCCTTAAATATCTGACTGGCGCGATATTTTGGTTCGCCCAGCGAGACAACTAATTCCTCCAGCTCGCCGCGGCCCATCCCCGTAATGTGAAGTTTTTCACTCACCTTTTTATCTTACCGTGCCGGGCACGCTTATGCAGATTTGACCCGCAAAGAACCTCGTTTGATACACTCAATTCCAACGCCGAGCCGGATGCACCTTCGAGGGTCAATACTTCTTGCAGCAGTTGCCGCAATGTGCCTGCAATTCGCAGCCTGCGGCGGCATTAGCCGACAGCAAAACGGCAATGCGCGAGAAGATCCCTCGCTTCCGGCCGGGAATAGCGTAGAAGACCTTCCATTCGGCAATCCGTCGAATGCGACGCGAGATCCGGCCGATCGAAACAACTACCTGGTTATTCACAATGGATATGTCCTTTCCTATAACGATTCGAGGGGCGAAATGAATTGGGTCGCGTGGCGTACGAGCAACAGTGATCTGGGGCAAAAGCTGCCTCGGCATGACTTTGAATCCGATGATTCCCTGCCCGCGAATTTTCTTCATGTGCAGTACTACGATTATTCAGGGAGCGGATTCGATCGCGGTCATATGGTGCCGTCAGCAGACCGTTTTTCTGACCTGCGTAGAAACGAGGAAACCTTCATGATGACGAATATCGTGCCCCAGTCGCACGATCTTAATGAGTATCCTTGGCAGAAGCTGGAGATCTACGCTCGTAATCTCGTTGGGCGGGGGAATGAACTTTACACCATCGCAGGGGTTTACGGGGACAAAGGAAGACTCAAAAGTAAGGTGACCGTGCCCACAAATTGTTGGAAGGTGATCGTCGTCCTTACACCGGGAAATCGCAATATTGATCAAAATACGCGGGTTATTGCGGTCGATATGCCGAATGAAGAGGGAATTGCAGACCGCAAATGGCAGTCGTACGAAACGACGGTTAGAGCGATCGAGCAAAAGACGGGTCTAGATCTTTTCAGCGCGTTACCCAAAGACCTGCAGGACAGAATAGAGACTCGAAAGGACTTTGCAGCCGCTCCGGCATATTGAAATATGAAGGAATCGAATCCCGACGTCTCATCCTTGGATGCCATCATTGTAGCCCTTTACGAGGTCATCTCCGGCGATGCGGGAAAGGCCCGTGACTGGGATCGTTTTCGTCACCTGTTTTGCGATGGCGCCAGGCTCATCCCGATCTCGGCTGACGGGCTGAATAGGAGAGAGGCCTTGGCCGTTTTATCTCCTGAAGCTTACATAAAACGGGTCGAACCCATCTTTGCAACGGACGGTTTTTACGAAAGCGAGATCGCCCGCACCACCGAATCCTTTGGGAGCATTGCTCACGTTTTTTCAACATATGAGGCACGGCGGTCGCCTGCACACAAGGATGCTTTTCTTCGCGGGATCAACAGCATCCAACTGCTTTTTGACGGTAACAGATGGTGGATAGTGACGGTCTATTGGCAGCCCGAGACTTCCGACGGTCCGATCCCGGAGAAGTATTTGTAATTATGGCCGAATATGTCTTCAAACGATCGCAGGAGATCGCCCGGCCGCGAGATGAGGTCTTTGATTTCTTTTCAAAGGCGGAGAATTTGCAGCGCATAACGCCGCCGGAGTTGGATTTTCATATAGTAACGCCGATGCCCATTACGATCGCGCAGGGGACACTTATCGACTACCAGCTAAAGCTTTATGGTTTCCCCATCAGATGGCGGTCAGAGATCACCGTATGGGACCCGCCAAATGAATTCGCAGACACGCAATTGACCGGCCCTTACAAGCAGTGGATCCACACGCATCGATTCAGCGACCTCGGCTCCGGAAGGACGTCAATGGAGGATGAAGTTTGTTATCGTCTTCCGTTTGAGCCGCTTGCTGATATCGGGCAATTTATGGTCGAACGCCAGTTGAACTATATTTTTGGACACCGCCGCATGTCAGTGGAGAAATTACTAGGGAAATAGTCCAGCGGTCGGCAAAGCATACCTTTGTGTTGGACTCCGGTGCGGACAAGGCCTTCATTTCTTCACGCATTTGAATTCTTCAGGGTAGCTGGCCGCCGCATCGCGCAGAGCGGCAGGAACAAATTTCAACATGCTTGAGCCGTTGAACGCTGCGTCCAGAAGGTCCCTATTTGCCTTCCGTGAATACAGGGTAAACTGAGCGGTTACATCACCTGCGTCTTTTGAATTAATGTCAAATATTCTTGGAGGTGTGCCGCACGAATAGTCTAATTTTCTAGCGTCCACGATCCTCTCCGCCGCGTTGGTCTGCGTCTTGAAGTGGATCACACCGCTGCGCTGATCGTATACGACACTCCAAACGGTGTCGTCATCCGATGTAAAATGCTCAGAGCGAACGTTGTCTAGCACGGAGAAGGAATATTTGATCGGATCCTTTCCATCATAGGCGTCCAAGCCGTGGGCTGCGCGAATGAACCTATCAAACGATCCATCACTCTTTGCCTTATCAAGCGGCGTCGCTTTTAATGCCGCTAGAGAACTGTCGTAGGTATTGTTGGTCAATATGGGTTTTGGCAGCTCGGGTCCCGTCCTGACGATGAGCCTGCCGCCAAGGTACTCCACTACCGCGGCGTTACCCGTCGCATCCGCGACGAGATAATGGAGCTTGATCCCCGGCAGCTGAGGATCGACACGGAGAGCCGCCGCGTTCTTAAGTGCTGCAGCCACGGTCGATGCGGTATCGAGCTGATACTGTATCCACTCGAGCAGATCGATAGTGGGTTCCTTGCCCTCCTTCGGGTACTCTGTATCGCTTAGCCACATCAGCTCGACAACCAGCCCTTTTTCGTTCATCCCGCCATTCGGGTTTTCGCGACCGAACTGGTTGAATGTCACAGAGCCGTACTTAGATATCCACCTCGCCGGGTTGCCGTCGTCCTCGGTCGTCGAGACCTTCGCAACTCCGCGTTTGTTGGTAATCAAGAGTCCGACGCCGGTGTCGTAATCGTAATTGTGACCGACAAAGACTTCGTCCTTCGTTCTCACGCAAAAGGTCGTACACGGGAGAATGTTCGCTGTGAGGATCAGCAACGCCAGAAATACCGCAAAACTACTTTTCGCCATATGGGATCTACCTCTGAGCGATAGTTTCACAGGGCGGCGGACGCTGAATCAACACTTTTGTGGCGAAGCGTTCGCTTTTT
Organism: Acidobacteriota bacterium; assembly: GCA_019247455.1. GTDB lineage: Bacteria > Acidobacteriota > Blastocatellia > Pyrinomonadales > Pyrinomonadaceae > OLB17. The sequence continues at coordinate 4,828 of JAFAOW010000198.1, forward strand.
GTGGCGAATGGTTATTTCCGAGAAGTAACGCGATGTTCTCGCGGTAGCTGCGGCCCGATCGCACGATGTTGCCGCCGCTCATTACGACCTGATAGGTTCCACCAGGCATGGGCCTTAGCTCTTTGATCCGCGAGGTATTTACGATGGCGGATCGGTGTATTCGGAGGAAACGGCTGTTATCGAGCTGCGAGCCGAGTCTCGCCAAAGTGTCGCGAACCAAATGCGATCTTTGGCC
>JAFAOW010000068.1 GCA_019247455.1 Acidobacteriota bacterium
ACCTTCACGGCAAATCGAAGCTCTTGTCCACAAAATCGGTGTTCAGTAAAGCTTCGGCTGACCCTGCAAAATCCACGCAACGGTAACTTACAACTTTTCGATGTGCCGGCAGGGGTTGTTGCGATGTCCGAGCTCCAACCGCAGGTCATCACAAACACGTCGGAGCTTGCTTCGATACTTGCATTCAAGCCGTATTCCGAAACACACCAGACGGGAGTCTGTAAGGGCACGTCATCGATGCCGCTCCAGCCGAGTTATCCAGTGGGTCTGAGTGATCACGGTGTGGATGACATTACGTTTTCGATCCGCAGCGGTCCTGTCGGCACCGAGTGTTTTTGGACGTCGCAATGGCTGGCGTTACAACAGTACTGGTACATTGCAAAGATCGAGTTCGAGCAGGTCAAAACGGGGAACAAATGCATGGTTGAAACCGGGAGCACCTATATGACCCTGCCCCACTATAACGGGTTGAATTTAGAAGGGGGAGCGTACGCGGGTAACTATGATGAGGTCATGTTTCCCGAGAACCAGAGGACGGCGCTGGAGCCCACCGGTCCGGACCCCGTTTATCTCGGTCCCTCAAATCCCACATATATTTCAACGATGAGTACTCCTCGGTACGTGAGACCGATGCTGGTCAGACTTGCCTGCGGGTTGACCCTTGTGAACGACAATGGGGTCACACTCAAATTGAAAGCCATTACGCTGCTCGGCCCGCCGGGGGCAGACCGGCGGACCGCATTGAGATCGACCTTCGGCATCCCGCCAGAGGTTTCGCGGTAACGGGATCAGCCCACGAATCGCCAGCAAGACTCGTGCAGCCACCCTGTTGCACAGTGGACACGCTCGCAGGGATGCGATGGTCGGTAGAGGAATATTTATTCAAAAGTTGTAACGCCTATTTTGAGGCAGAGGTCGTTGAGTGGGCAGATGCTGCACTTGGGTTTGCGTGCGATGCAGATCTCGCGTCCGTGAGAGATCATCCAGTGCGGGAACATTATCCAATATCGTTTGGGTACGAGGTCGATGAGGTCGGCCTCGATCTTTTCTGGGGTCGTGTTCCTGGAAAGGCCTAGCCGCTGCGAGAGGCGGGAGACGTGCGTGTCAACGACGACGCCAGACGCAATGCCAAAAGCATTTCCAAGAACCACATTCGCGGTCTTTCGCGCGACTCCTCCGAGGGTGAGGATCTCATTCATCGTACGCGGTATCTCGCCTTTGTAAACGTCGATGATGCGCTGACACGCCGCCTGAATATTCTTTGCTTTATTTCGGAAGAAGCCAGTCGAGTGGATGTCTTTTTCGAGCTCCTTTTGCGAAACCTTCAGGTAATCCTCGGGCCTGCGATACTTGCGAAAAAGGTCCGCAGTGACGATGTTTACCCTTGCGTCTGTACACTGCGCTGATAGTATCGTCGCGATCAAAAGCTCGAATGTATTGGTGTGATCTAGTGCGCAGTGAGCGTCGGGATACATCTTTTTGAAGCGGCGGATGATCTCGGCGGTCCGCTTTTTGAGGTCGGCGATCATACTTCTTCTTGAGCGATATCTCCTACCGCCAATTTACAATTAACAATTTACAATTAACAATTTCTACAGATGAATGTTCCTCTTCTTGATCTAAAAGAACAGAACGACTTGCTTCGTCCGGAGATCGAAGCCGCCCTCGGACGTGTTCTCGATTCGAACGGCTTTATTCTTGGCGGCGAGGTCGAGGCCCTCGAAAAAGAACTTGCCGAATATTGCGGCACGCGTTACGCGATCGGCTGCGCGTCCGGAAGCGACGCGATCCTACTGGCATTAATGGCCCTCGACGTCGGGGCGGGTGACGAGGTCATCACGACGCCTTACAGCTTTTTCGCCACAGTCAGTGCGATCACGCGTCTGGGCGCGACGCCCGTTTTCGTGGACATCGATCCGGTCACATACAACCTTGACATCGGTCAGCTCGAGACTGCGATCACGGAGAAAACAAAGGCGATCGAGCCCGTGCACCTTTACGGCCAATGTGCCGATATGCAGCCGCTCCGCGAGATCGCAACGAAACACGGAATTCCGGTCATTGAGGATGCCGCACAGGCGATCGGGGCTGAGGAAGACGGCGTTCGCGCGGGGGCGATGAGCGAGATCGGCTGTTTCAGCTTTTACCCGTCGAAGAATCTCGGCGGTATGGGTGATGGCGGATTTCTTACGACCGATGACGAGGCGCTTGATGCGAAGCTTCGTGCACTACGGGTCCATGGTTCCGAGGTGAAGTACTACCACAAATGGGTCGGGTTGAATTCACGCCTTGATGGTTTCCAGGGCGCGGTATTGCGAGTCAAACTTCCGCATCTCGAAACGTGGACCGAGAAGCGTCGGGCAAATGCGGCGAGTTACGCGCGGCTATTTACCGATGCGGGGCTGACCGAACAGATCGTATTACCCGCGGAGCGTCCGAACGCGCGCCACATTTACAACCAATATGTGATCCGCGTTCCGAACGTGCGTGACTCGCTCCGCGCGCATCTTACGGAAAAAGGCGTGAGTACCGACATTTATTACCCGGTGCCGCTCCACCTCCAGGAGTGCTTTGCTTATCTCGGATATACAGAAGGCGATATGCCGGAGTCTGAAAGGGCGGCACGCGAGACGCTTGCGCTCCCTATCTATCCCGAAATGACAAACGTGCAGCAGCAATACGTTGTCGATTCGATCGCCGAGTTTTTCAGATAGAACGCGTTCATGGACGACCGCGCATCCATCGCCACGAATACGCCCAAAGGCAGGGCACTTTCCGCGTTGCTGGTCTTGGCGGCTTTGATATTCGTTTGGTTCGGTGTGCGGTGGCAGATCGGCCACATGCTCGCGACGCTGGTCCGGCCGGACGCGAACGGCGCATACTCGCTATCCCAGCTTGCAGCCAATTGGGCTTCCGCAGATCCCGCGGCGTGGGCTCTATGGGCAAACACGCTTGACGATCCAGCTGCGGACGAGCGCCTTGATGCGCTGCCGGTTTTTCAGCGCTCAGCTCAGTTAGGACCATATGATCTCAAGTGGCGTGTTTCGCTTGCGAAGGCGCTTGAACAAGACGGCCAACCAGAGAGTGCGGAAGGGGAATATCGTAAGGCCGTCGATCTCGCTCCGAACTTCTCCGAGACGCACTGGGAACTCGGGAACTTTCTTCTTCGCCTGGGCCGGGAAGACGAAGCTGTCTCGGAACTGCGTTTCGCAGCCCGCGGGCAGCTATATTACCGCGAACAATTTTTCTCAATTCTATGGGACCGGTCGGGAAGAGATGAATCGAAGCTCGCCGACGTTTGTGGCGATGATCCTGAACTGAAAAGCTACCTGGCTTTCTTCTTCGCGTCGCGCGGAAAGTCTGCGGCGGCTCGGCACGCTTGGCTTAGCCTTTCGGAGGATGAGCGGAGAGCTTATTCGTCGACCGGTGGAGGGATCGCCCAAGCTCTACTGACGCAACGCCACTACTCAGATTCGCTCGCGATCGCCCGCACGCTGGGGAATACGTCTGAAGTCGGCTCTGTTACCAACGGTTCTTTCG
>JAFAOW010000122.1 GCA_019247455.1 Acidobacteriota bacterium
GGACAGCACGTCAACACGACCGACTCGGCAGTGAGAATTACGCATCTGCCAACGGGAATTGTGGTAACTTGTCAGAATCAGCGTTCGCAGATCCAAAACCGCGCGGTCGCGATGCAGGTACTCCGATCAAAACTTTACGAACTTGAACTCGAGAAACGCCGCGAGGGTGCTGCCGATCTCGAGGCGGCCAAGATGGATATTTCCTTTGGCTCGCAGATCCGCAACTACGTGCTTCATCCCTATCGGCTGGTGAAAGACACGCGAACAAAACATGAGACGGCGGATGTCGATGCGGTGCTAGATGGTGACATCGATGAATTCATTCAGGACTTTTTGGTGTTTAAGAAAGGAGCGGTCTCGTAGAGCGTGTCCGCAGCCCGCACGTAAGCAAGAACTCGGTGGCGGCATAGCCGCCGAGATCAAATAGGAGGCGACGCCGGCGAGGCAGGCCTCGCCGCACTGCGATGCGGCAAGCCGCGATAACGAAGTGAAAGTTTGCCCGACATGTAAAACGGTCTATAAGGACGACGAGATAAATTTTTGTCTCGCCGACGGGACCACGCTTATCCAAAAAAAGGGTAAGAACGCGAAGAAGACGCATTCCTATTGGAATGACGCGATCGCGATCATTGTCGGCGCTTTTGCGCTGCTTGTCCTGCTGTCTCTTGTGACGAGCGCCTCGACGGACAGGTCGTGGTTTTCGACCGGTAATGGGGCCGCCACCCGAAACTGGATAGGGCCAGTCGGGGCGAATATCGCGGCATTTTTCTTTAATTTTTTCGGCTGGGCGTCTTACCTGCTGCCCGTGCTGGTTGGGCTCATCGCGTGGCGGATCTTTCAATCGGACACGCTTGTGCCGCGGCCGCTGCGGGTGCTTGGGTTTGTGTTCTTTGTTGTGTCTCTTGCGGGGCTGATATCGCTCTTTTTCGGATCCTCGGCAGGGGCGATCGTTGGCGAAGCGGCGGCGCAAGGGACCGCGCATTTTATCGGGTCAGTGGGCACCGGCATTCTGCTCGGAGCGGTCTTTCTAGCATCGCTGCTGCTCGTTACTAACTTCACATTGGCCGGTTTCCTGAGCCACTTCGACGTGGCGTGGGGCAATTTCAAGATCCGCCTCGACGAATGGCGTGAGCGCCGCCGCGTCGAACACGCCCCTGAGATCTCCGCAGCGAAACAGCGGGCTGAACGGCGAAAGGCAAAGCGCGAGCTGGAACCAGAAACCATTGCGCCGACCATCTCGGTGGGCGACGTCGAGGCTATGGCTGCCGCAGCCGCAGTCGGCCGCGTGGCGACTGTTGCGGAGGAACCTTACGACTCCATCCCGACCATCGACGCCGAGAATCCGTACGAGACGAATATAGTCAACGAACCGCCCGAGTTCGACGAGATCTTCGCGAACGAAAGGGCAGACAGTAACGGGCGCAAGAAAAGAGAAGCCCCAAAATTTACGGAGGCATATGCTGACAGAACGGTTGTCGAGAAGGTGGGCACGCAGAGCTTTGACGATTACAAGCTGCCGACACCTGATATGCTCACACCACCCGGCGCACGGATCCAGCAGGACGACGACCAGCTGCTGGCAACGGCAAAGGACCTCGCCGTCAAAACCGCCGAATTCAATGTCGGAGGCAAGGTCGTCAATATCTCAAAAGGGCCGGTGGTCACGACCTACGAATTCAAGCCGGACGCCGGCGTGAAATATTCACGCGTTACAGGACTTGTCGACGACCTCTGTCTCGCGCTCAAAGCCGAGTCGATGCGTATCGACCGCATTCCCGGCAAGGCGTATGTCGGCATCGAGGTTCCGAACAAGAAACGCGAGGTGATCCAGCTTCGCGAAGTGATCGAGTCGCCGAAATTCGAATCGTCAAGTTCCCTCTTGACGATCGCTTTGGGTAAGACGATCGATGGCGTGAATTATGTGGCGGACTTAGCGAAGATGCCGCATCTTTTGATCGCCGGTGCGACAGGTGCCGGTAAATCGGTCGGCGTAAACACGCTCGTGATGTCCATCCTTTATAAGGCGCGGCCCGACGAAGTAAAGTTCATTATGGTCGACCCGAAGCGCCTCGAGCTTGGATTATATGCCGATATTCCGCACCTGGCGACACCGATCATCACCGATCCGAAACGTGCGGCCACTTCGCTCAAATGGGCAGTTACCGAGATGGAGCGTCGCTACAAGGACCTGGCGGGCTATGGCGTACGTAATATTGACGGTTACAACGCCGAGGCTAAACGCCGCAACGATCTGGAGCAGTGGGACGACAATGGCGAGCCGCATCGCAAACTGCCTTACGTCGTGATCATTATCGACGAGCTGGCAGACCTGATGATGGTTTCGGGCAAAGAGGTGGAGGAATCGATCACACGCCTTGCGCAGATGGCGCGTGCGGTTGGAATTCATCTCGTCCTAGCGACGCAGCGCCCGAGCGTGGATGTCATAACCGGACTCATCAAAGCCAACTTTCCGTCACGCATTTCATTCAGGGTCTCGTCCAAAGTCGATTCGCGTACCATCATCGACGCCAACGGAGCTGAGAGCCTGCTTGGTTCGGGCGACATGCTCTTCCTGCCCCCCGGCAACTCGAACGTCATTAGAGTGCATGGGGCGTTCGTCAACGAGGCCGAGATCAAGAAGGTGGTCGATCACATCAAGGCCCAAGGCCGACCCGAGTACGATCAAACGATCACGAAAAGCGAAGACGAACTCGACGAAGGTGGGGATCTGCCAGGACGCCGAGACCCGCTCTTCGTCGATGCATTGAAATGCGTCGTTCACGCAAAGCGCGGTTCTACATCCCTACTCCAGAGGCATCTGCGGATCGGTTACGGCCGTGCCGCCGCGATCCTCGACGCCATGGTACGCGAAGGCTACATCGGCGAGATGGATGGCTCGACACGTGCCCGCCCGGTCCTGCCGAAGGCGTATGAGGACCTTGAAGACATCGAGGAAGGCGCTTTGGGCGGCGAGTAAGAATTTGCCTACAAAAGGCACGAAATAAAGAGTCATCAGAATGCACTTTCCTTCCTTTGCGGGTCTGTGCGCCTTGGCGTTATGTCGCAAGCAAAACCGCTTAGGATCCAGGTCATCAAATGTTTCGAACCGTTGTAATCCTTTTCGTAATAGCGAACGTATCCGCGTGTTCGACCCGTGTAGAGTATTCGCGCTCCGGAGCGGACGTTTCACCGACCGCTGTTAACATCAACACTGCCACTGCCGACGATCTCGAACGCCTTCCGCACATTGGCCGCAAGACTGCCGAGGCTATCGTCGCTTTTAGGGAGAAACACGGCCCATTTCAACGGCCTGAACAGGTGATGCTCATACGCGGAATGAGTGAAACGCGCTATCTCGAAATGCGCGAACTTCTGCGCACGGAATAGACGCCTCCCAAATGTCTCCCTCGACAACTCCCAACTTCTCTCGCTATCCATTATTGATCTTGGCGGTCTGTTTCGCGGCCGGAATTTTGTTGAATAACTTTGTGGGAGTGGGTCTGCTTTTGGCCGGCGTCGCATGCGCGTCACTGATCGCTCTCTCGTTGATCCTGCGAAAGACTTCAGTCGCTGTCGTGTTCATTTGTGCTGCCTTCTTGTCTGCCGGCTATTTTGTTTCACAAGCTGCATTGAATAGTGTTCGTCCCGATCGGATCAGGGTCCTCTATGACAGCGGCGTTGTCGAATCGGGTTCGCCGGTTGACGTCGAAGGCGTCGTCCAAGGTGCCCCCGAGCCATCGGTGGATGGAAGTTTCCTTAACTTGCGCGTCGACGCCCTGCGTGCCGCGGGCGCTGAGCGGGTCTCGTCAGGAAACGTGAGGATCTTTGTTCCGTCAAGCGAAGACGCGGAGCTGTCCGCCCACATCTCTCAACTTAAATACGGCTCACGCATTCGTGTTTCATGCGAGCTGGAGCGCGAGGACGAATTCCTCAACCCGGGCGTGATGCCGAAACGGGAAATGCTCGACCGTCAGGACATCGACGCTACATGTACGGTGAAGAGCGCCCTTCTCATCGAGCACATCGCTGATGAAAGCGTCTTTCTCCCGATTGCGTGGTCCTATAACCAACGTGCCAAATTAATCAGCGTTTTTCACGCGGCTCTCGACCAAAAAACAGCGGGCGTAATGATCGCGAGCTTGCTCGGTGATAAGTACTTTCTCGATAAGGAAACTGCCGATCTTTTTCGGGAAGGCGGCACCTTCCACATACTGGTGATCTCGGGCCTGCACATCACATTTATTGGCGGATTGCTGCTTCTGTTTGCTCGATACTGGACACGCAATCGCTGGGTGCAATTTGCCGTGACCATGCCTTTCCTCTGGGCTTACGCTCTCACGGTTGGAGCGGACGTCCCGGTCGTAAGAGCCGCCGTGATGTTCACAGTCGTGTTGTTTGGTTATGCGATCCATCGCCGAGGCCATCTGTCGAACTCATTCGGTTTTTGCGCCCTTGTTCTGCTCGTTTGGCGGCCGCAGGATATTTGGAATCCGTCATTCCAACTCACATTCGTAAGTGTCGGTTCGATCCTTTGCATCGCGTATCCGCTGATCGGGAATCTTCAAAAGATCGGTGAATGGACGCCAACGCCGGCAGCGCCATTTCCGCCGAACGTGTCCAGCCGACTCTCATCGTTTTGCGAGTGGATCTATTGGCGGCCAGGCGCCTGGAGGATCGAGGCAAAGCGAAATATCTGGAGCGCGAAACTTATAAAGTCGCCGATGTTCGGCGGACGCGTCGGCGAGTTTGCACAAAAGATCATTCGCTACGTCTTTGAAGCCGTTGCGATCTCCTTGATCGTTCAGATCGTTATGCTGCCGCTCTCGATCGTTTATTTTCACCGCGTCTCGCTTGGCTCATTTCTCCTAAACCTATGGATTGGACTATTCATAGCGGTCGAGAGTTTCGCTGCTGTGATCGGAGCATTGCTAAGTGGGGTGAGTACTTGGCTGGGAGCGCCGCTTTTTGCGATAGCGGACGGCTGTAATTGGCTGCTGCTTTCGTTGCCTAGATTGATCTCGGGTCTCGGCTGGGGAATCTGTCGTCTGCCGGCTTATGCGGGAAATGGCCGCATCTTGTATTTCGTCTATTTCATCCCAGTGATCGCGGTCGCCTTCGCAATGATGAGATGGGATCCGTTCAAATTAGGTGAGCGTTCGCCGATCTCGAGAAGAGAGATCTTCGGCTCTTTGGCGACGCTGGTGACAATGATCGTAATCCTCATTGCTCACCCGTTTAGTGCCGCACCTGCTGACGGCAAGCTGCACATCGACTTTCTCGATGTGGGCCAAGGCGACTCTGCGCTCGTCACCTTTCCCGGTGGCCGGACGCTGCTCATTGATGGCGGAGGACGCGTAGATTATCGACAGGCGAAAGGTGATGAGGCCGACGTTTTCGAGCCCGACAGCCGCGGTATCGGCGAGGCCGTCGTCTCGGAAGTGTTGTGGTACAAAGGCTTAGCTCGTGTCGATTACATTCTCGCGACTCATGCCGATGCCGATCATATTCAGGGCTTAAATGATGTGGCCAAAAATTTCAGTGTTGGCAAAGCTCTTTTTTCACGCTCGCCGGCGAGCGATCCTGAGTTTGCGGAATTCGCAGACACGGTGCGGCGACAGCGAATCGCGAGCGAGAAGATCGGTGCGGGAGACACTCTTAACTTCGGTGAGGTTTCGGTCGATGTCTTGTATCCTGACCGGTCGGACGATCCTGCCGCACCATCGGACAACGACCATTCGGTCGTACTGCGGATCTCATTCGGCGACCGTTCCATTTTGATGACAGGCGACATCGAAAGAACCGCGGAATCCTCTTTGCTGAAGTATGGCGCTAACTTGAATTCCGATGTTGTGAAAGTGCCGCATCATGGCAGCCGCACCTCGTCGACCGATGATTTCGTCGCCGCGACCGGCCCGCAATATGCGGTCATTTCAGTTGGAAGACATTCACCTTTTGGTCACCCGCATCCGGAGGTAGTCGAGCGCTGGCGAGCGTCCGGCTCAAATGTTATGACGACCGGGGAACGCGGGATGATCTCCGTTTCGACGGACGGTCACGATCTAACGATCGAGCCATTTATGCGGTAAGTTACATGGGCGGCGTTACAATACGGCCTACGGGATAGATCCCGACCTTCTGATTCAAAAAGTAAGGCGATCGCTCATAGAAGAATCGCAGCCTGGCCTGCGGGCTGCGCGCGAACGCCGGATCAAGCAGACGTCTGTTGAACTCATCCTGCAGCTTCGGGTCGTCGCCAAGCATCTTCATAGCGAGCTTTTCAAGAACGTAGCTCTCGCCCCCCTCTTTCTGCTCGAAGATAGAATTGAAAAATCCCCAGTAAACAAACGAATCCGGACTCTGCGGTTCGAGCAAATGGATCGCGACATTCGCGGCAACCTGGTCCATCGGAACGATCACCGAGCCCGCTGCGTAGGTTCGGGCCTCTTTTATTGGCGTCTGCTTGGCGGTCACGGTTATGCGATTTTCGAATGAACTCGTCGCCCATTTCGGCTCGGTCAGCTTATAACTCTCGACCTCGATGGCCATAGGCTTGGTTGTTCTCGTGAATTTGATGCCGTGAGCACTCAACACATCGATCGCATCTTTGTATTGCGGCGGAATGATGTAATAGAGCGGCGGAGCGACACTCGCTGTGATCTTGCCCTCATCGAATTTTGGAATGGTGTATTCCTTCGGCGTCGTCCCGTAAACGAGCCGCTTGCCGCCCGAGATCGGCGAGTCCTCGATCTTGTAATCGAGGCCCTTGAATTTGATCTGAGTCGGCTTATCGGTGGTGCCTAAGGCCAGCGGGAATTGTCTGTTCGGGTCGTATGTCTTGCCGCGTTCGACCGTCTGGGAGTCGGCGGTCGCGTTCGCCACGAAGAGGCTCGACTTCGCTTTGCCGACCTCCTCTATCGTGTAACGAAGGACATCATAAGTGCCCCGAACACGGGACTTGTACGATTTGTAGACGTGCGTCTCGATCAGCAGGCCGGCACGATTTCGGAGCGGCGTGTAGCCGGTCGCGTACTTCGGGGTTGCGATGAACGTCGCGATGCCGCTCGTAACTTCCCGGCCGGCAAACTCGACGTAGTGCGTAAGCAGATTACCCTCTTTCTCGACCTTGGGAACGACGTTCCCGTCGAAATGCTCGTCCATCCAGGCGGTGACGGACGGTGGTGATTCCTGGAAATGGGCATACTCGTACGTAACGTTGTATTGAAAGTCGGCGCCGTCCGTCACGTGGCAGTCGATGAAGAGGTCAGGGTTCCATTCGTTCCAGAGCTTGAGCCAGCCCCGCGTCTCGGGTGCGTCGGCTTTCATGTAATCGCGATTTAGGTTGAGGTTGTTCGAGTTCGCTCGAAAACCCATCTCGTCGGGGCCGTTCTGATTGATCCGCATGTACGGGTTCGAATTCTCATGGCCATCGACGTTATAGATCACCTGAAAAAGAATGACGACGTCCTTCAAAAGTTCGGCCCGCGTGCGCGTGATCGCGATGTCACGAAATAGCGCAAGTCCCGCATCCTTCCCATCGATCTCCCCCGCGTGGATGCCGGCCTGGATGAGAATGACCGCCTTTCCCTGCCGGCGGGCCAGTTCGGGTGTGAAAGCCCTGTCCGACGCGGCGATCAGCAGCGGCAGGTCGCGGCCCTCGTTTGACCTACCATATGTGCGGTAAACCACCGTCCCATGCGAAGCGGCCGCGAGTTTTTTGCTGTAGGTGATGGCTTCGACATAACTCGATGTCTTCGCATAGTTTGTCCTTTCGGCGGTTGTCTGCCACTCAGGCGGTATCTTCCCGGCATCGCTCTGGGCAAAAGCGGCCGCCGCAAAACTACAGAAAGGAACGAGAAATAACAAAAGGCTGGACAGTCGCATGTCGCTGATTATACGAATGGTCATCCAAATTAAAAAAGGCCCTCGCGTGCGCGAAGGCCTATCCGATATTGGTGGAGATGAGGGGGATCGAACCCCTGACCTCAGCATTGCGAACGCTGCGCTCTCCCAGCTGAGCTACATCCCCGTTGGCAGTAAAGAGTTTAGAGTGGAGAGTGAAGAGATTCAAGTCCTCACTGGACGCCGGCGGAGAGGAGCGAGCCTTTGGGATCCGAAGCGAAGGCGAATCCATCCTCTATCTTGCCGATGATGCCGTGAAAATTGATGTTTTCGCCCGAAACAACGACAACGACGTCGCCTGGACTGACCTTCTTCTCGTCGACGGGAAACTTAATGATCGTCGCGTTACCGTTGTCCTGGGCGACCGACTCGTATTCGAACGTGTCTGCGTTAAAGCTGAGTGTCTGGCAAAAAGCTACTTCCATAAATTCAAATTAGACCATAAATGGTAGGCCGCACGTTAGTAAGGGCCAGAGCAATGATGAAGTGGCCCTCAAATCACGTGCGGGCTACTGACACAAGATCGACTGTTATCGCATCGTGGTCCGACAACGGAATACTCTCTGATGTGAACAGGTTGGTCACTGTCCGCGGCTGCGAGCCCGGTGCTAATTTGAAGCCCTTTGCGACGAACCAGTCCAGCCGTACTGAGACGCTGCCGCCCACACGGCGCGCCGCCCAAAATATGAACTTAAAGCACCATGCAGGCACCCAGTCGCGAAGGTTTGTGTTCTTTTCGATCGATTCGATATGGTAGTGCAGCGTGCCTACGCCCCGCTCATTGAGGTTCTTGTACTCGTACCCGCGTGATTCGAGATCGGTGAATATGTTCCTTTCAAAATAACGGTCGGGATGCGGGAAGTGATTCTTGGCGACATTCTTTACCCCCATCATCACCCGCCGCCAGTAACCGAGGATCGCCCGTGTCGCCGTCTGAGCGTTGAAGGTCGTCGTGTTCCAATCCCCGCCGAGGATCGTCGGCAGGGGCGGCAAAGTATCAAGATGATCGAGAATGATCTGGACCTGCTTTCTCCGGTGTGCCCGTGAGCAATGAACGTCGAGATGCAGGCTAACTCCTCGAAACGCTCCTGAAGGATGCTGGATGTCCGCGACGATCGCCCGTAAATATCCGATGCGTTTTTCCTTGCCCCACATTTTGTCCTTTCCGTTAGGCAGCGGGATCGCGTGAACGTTCGTCATCGGCCACGGCGACATCATCGCAATGCCGTGGATCGAGAGCGTATTCTCACCCTTCATCTCCGCTTCGACTCCGCTTCCCTTTTGCAGCGGAATGTATATAGGGGCAAATGCGTAATTGAGCTTCAGCCGCTCTGCTAACTCCCTCGCAACAAAGCGGTTATTGCTCCGGGCCATACCGACGTCGAGCTCGGGCAGCATCAGTACATCACGGCCCTTTAGATCGGGATGATTCGCAAGGCCGTCGGCAATTCCCTCGAACTGAATTCCACGTTCGAGATTCCATGCCAGGGCCTTTATATCAGAGCGGCCCCCGTGAGGGGGCTGCCCGTTTGTTGGATCGTCGCCAATCCACTGGCCCCCCGCTAACGCAGGGGGTTCTGACAGATCCTCAACCACAAGGGCATTTAGTATCCGCTCGACATCTTCTCGGATCTCCGGCCAGATCGCAGACGCCTCCATCTCGGGCGTCGACTCGAATTTAAGGAGCTCGGGAAAATACTTGTTGAGATCGTGTTCGAGGACGCTCGGCGGACCGGTAAAGCTCTCAGTCGTCATACCGTTCCTTGACCGGGGCGATCTCGAGAAAATCATTCGTGATCCGCTCAGTGTAGGTCGCGATAAGTTCATCTATACGCTTCGCGTTGTCGGCCTGAAAGATCAGGCCTACGTGCTTTGGCTTTTTGACGCGATAGACGATCTCGCTGTCAGCGTAGTGCGAAGTGTCAGGTTCATCGGTATTCGCGAGGGCGAGCGTGATGCCGGCGGAGTCTTTTTTCAACTTCGGCAGCACGTAAGGGTGCTCCTCCGTTGCCGTTTCAAGCCTCGCCCATTCACGCCAGAGGTTGAATCCGGCAGCGTGTTCCAGCACGTTCGCGATATACGCGCCGCCGACGCGGCATGCGATCTCGAGTAAGTAGAATTGCCCGTCGTCATCACTTTGCAGGAATTCCGCGTGCGACACTCCGCGTTCGTATTCGAAGGCGAGCATCAACGCCCGATTCATCACCTCAAGCTGCTTTCGCTCTTTGGAGCGGTGCGGCAATGTGCACGAGGTAAACACTCCGCCATAGTGCGAGACGTTAAATGGCGTCGTGCCGTATTGGCTAACGCCGCAGGCGGCGACCTTCCCGTTGACGACCACAGAATCCACGTGGAAAACCCGGCCCTCGATGAACTTCTCGATCAGGAATTGTGACGGATGATCGCGCCAATTGTTCCTGTGATCGAGATCATTGAGCACCGCCCAAACCTCACCGGCGGTGTGGCATTTGCGTATTCCGAATGCCGACACCTCGTGACGCGGTTTCACTATCCACGGTGCCGGCACCTCGGCGAGAAACTTATCGATCTCCGCTTTGTTGAATGCTGGGGCGTACGCCGGACATGGGATCCCGGCGCGCGAAGCGATATTTCGCATCGTCAATTTGTCGCGAAACCGCCTGACGAATGAGCTTGTCATGCCGCCAAGCTGCAAGTGCTCGCGCGCCAGCGCGCCCGTTATCACGTCGAATTCATCAAGTCCGACGACCCGATCGATGCATTTTGACCCCGCTATATTCGTTATCGCACGGACATAATCGACCGGCTGTGCATCGTCTTCGACGATCTTTGTATCACTAATAGCTGTCCATGCCCATGGACTGTCGAGCAGTTTCCTGCGAGTTACGAGTGTGACGTCCCAGCCTTCTTCATGGGCAGCTTCGAGAAACTCGTTCCCCTTATGCTCACTCGCGATGCAGACGATGTGCTTGTTCATTCGAAAGTTTATTTTGTGCAAAAAGAATGGCACAATCTAGCGGTTGATACAATAGAAAGCGCTTGTCTTTGCAGCGGTTTAGAACCGTCGGCCTATGGGTAATCTCGATATCGTCGATCTCGTTAGCCACCTCGTGATGTATATGGTGGTCCTGCTGCTTGCGATCTCTTGCCACGAGGCTGGTCACGCCTGGATGTCCTACAAATACGGAGACGATACCGCGTATATGCTAGGCCGTGTGACGATCAACCCCGTCAAGCACACCGACCCGATCGGCACGCTTCTTATCCCGATCGTGTCGTTCATTTTGGGCTCGCTGGGCGGGGCGGCGACAAGGGTTCCCCTGATCGGCTGGGGCGTTCCGACACCCGTAAATCCCCGCAAGTGGACGAATTACCGCCAGGCGAATGTGATGGTGTCTATCGCCGGCATCGGCGCGAATTTGATACTTGCAATTATCGGATTTGCGATATTCAAGACTCTGCTTGAGGCCGATATCATCAACGCTGGAAATATAGACAGCGGCGTCGTGAAGGTCGCTGTGATCTTTTTGCAGTACCTGATAATGCTCAATGTATCGCTCGCGGCCTTCAATCTTCTGCCCTTTCCGCCGCTCGACGGAAGCAAGGTCCTTTCGACATTTCTACCCGAGAGTTTTCAGCCGATATTTGGGGTTCTGGAGCAGTATGGCTTTCTGATCTTGATGCTGCTCATCTATTGGGGCGTAATTGGGGCGGTGATCCGACCCGTCTACGTTCTGGTAAATTACCTCTTATTGACGCGTTGGTTCTAGATGAGAAAGCGTATTTTTAGCGGCGCTCAGCCGACGGGCGAGCTTCATATCGGCAACTATCTAGGAGCGCTCAAAAACTGGGTCGCACTGCAGAATGAGTACGATTGCATCTATTGCATCGTCAACCTGCACGGCATCACTTTGCCTCAGGATCCCTTAACCTACCGGCGCAAAACGCTTGACCTTGCAAAGATATACCTCGCCGCAGGCGTCGATCCTGCGCATTCCACCGTTTTTATACAATCCGACGTTCCGGAACACGCCGAGCTGACCTGGGTCCTATCGTGCATCTCCCGCATGGGCGAGCTCGAGCGGATGACTCAGTTCAAGGACAAGATGCAAAAGGGCGGCGGCAACCGCGAACGCGCCGGAGTCGGCCTTTTCACATACCCCGTCCTGATGGCGGCCGACATCCTGCTTTACCAAACCGACCTCGTACCTATCGGTCAGGACCAGAAGCAACACCTCGAACTGACGCGTGACCTGGCTGAGCGATTCAACCGCGATTTTGGTGAGGCTTTTGTTATTCCGGAGGCCTTCATCCCGCCTGTCGGAGCGAAGATCCAGTCGCTCGCCGACCCGGCTAAGAAAATGTCAAAATCCGACGAGAACGCCGCGGGCTCGATCTTCCTGCTCGACAAGGCCGACACCATCACGAAGAAGATCAAGCGTGCGGTCACCGACTCGGGTACCGACATCTCCTTCGACCCCGCGCGTCCCGCGATCACGAATCTCCTTACCATCTATCACCTGCTCAGCGGAATGCCGAAGGACGAATGCGTCGAGCATTTTCGCGGCAAAGGCTATGGTGATTTCAAAGGTGAACTGGCCGAGGTCGTTATCGAGTTCCTGCGGCCGTTTCAGGAGCGCGTTGAGCAATACGCCGATGACGATCTCGGCGCGATACTAAAGTCCGGCGCCGAAAAAGCGCGTGGCATCGCGGGTGAGACGTTGGCTGCCGTTTACCGAAAAACGGGGATCAAGTAGGACCTCTATGGACACGTCAACAAAGGTCAAAATTACCATCGGCATTCTCGTGGTTTCGATCGGAATTGTTGTCTTTTGGATGTGGCCGTACAGTGACAACTTCACTCGCGAGTACGCCAGCACCATCGACAATATCGTCGCGATCATTGATAAAGACCCAACGGACGCGGGCGTTACTAAGGCCGTCGAATATTCCAGTTCTCGCCACCTGGACTTGCATGACAAGTTCCATGAGGGCTTGAAGTCCGGCTCTGCGACCATTCAGGACGCTTACACAAAGGCTTTGAATAATGGATCCGCGCGGGTTAGGGCACTTGGCGACAAATACCCCAACATCAAAAAAGATATGGATTTCTTGAGTCATTCCGTATCGCGAATGGATAACCAATGAAGATCACCGTTTACGAAAAGCCCACCTGAACGACATGCCGCAATCTTGCAACGCTGTTTCGGGAAAACGGCATCGACCACGAAAAGGTCAACTACTTCAACCAGCCATTCACGGTTGAGGGACTGACGAAACTTCTAAACAAGACCGGTCTTAGGCCGATCAAAGCCGCTCGGGGAGCCAGGGCTGCCGGCCTTAGCGAGGACTCCGCCGACGCGGATGTGATCAAGGCGATGGTTGCCGATCCGAATCTCATTCAGCGGCCGATAGTCGAGACCGCCAACAGGGCCGTCGTTGCACGGCCTATTGAAAAAGCATTAGAAATACTCAAATAAAATGTCCCAAAAGCTCAGACTAGCACTCCTACTGCTCACAGCAATTCTCGTTTCGTGCGATCTCCGCAGCGAGACCGCGAAAAAGGAAATGGAGAAGTTCTCCGGAACGCCAACACCGGTGCCCGCCTATTCGATCTCTCCGGAGCCGACGCCGGTCGACCCCGCGGACGTCGCTGCCGTCGATACAATGCAATTGGGCGACCCCCTCACAGCCGACGGTCATCAGCAGCACAAGACTTTGAACTGCACGAAGTATAACCCGGTGACCGTAAACGGGAACGAGAGCGTGGTAACTGTAAAGGGCGTCTGCCGTCGAGTGATGATCAATGGGGACGGCAACCAGGTAAGTGTCGAAGCCGCGATGGAGTTTGTCTTTAACGGCACGAACAACAGGCTGACATTTTCTAAATTTGCAAACGGCAAGCAGCCGCTGGTAACGCAAAATATGCAAGGCAACACCGTTGAGCAAGGCGTCGGAAACAACTCACCGCCTGCAACGAAAACCCATGTTACGAAGTAGGGTGAGTTCCTCCACCTATTCCCCTGTGTGATTAAATATTCTGAATGAGTATTACAAACGGCAACGGCCACTATCCACAAGGGATCAAGCCAAAGAACGTTCTCGGCGGAGAACTGAAGAGCTGCTGCACTGACCCGATGACCGGCTTTTATCGCGATGGATATTGCCGCACAGGCGCCGATGACGTCGGGCGTCATACGGTTTGCATCGTCGCAACTGACGAGTTTCTTGAATATTCGCGGTCGGTCGGCAACGATCTGTCGACGCCCATGCCGCAATTCGCTTTTCCGGGCGTAAAGGACGGTGACAAATGGTGCCTTTGTGTGACCCGCTGGCAGCAGGCGCTTGAAGATGGCATGGCGCCGCGCGTCGACCTGGAAGCTACCGACGAGTCAGCCCTTCGGGTGGTCGATCTCGAGGACCTCAAGCGTTACGCCGTCGACGCTGCATAGCTCACCTTCCTAATTAGTGATTACCCAATTAGTAATTAATAATTAGAGAGTAAAAACGCCTCGTTAATGTCGGAAACACCGGAACAATTCACATTCGACTTCCATAAGGAAAAGGCCGAGATCCTTCGCGCGTCTGACGATCTGCAGATCAAGATCGGCGATTTCGCCGGTCCGCTCGATCTGCTTCTGTTCGTCATTCGGCAGGAGCAGGCAAACATATTCGACATTCCGATCGCCCGCATCACCGAAAAATATCTCGAATACATCCAGGTTATGAAAAAGTTGGATATCGCGGTCGCCGCTGATTTCCTCGTGATGGCCGCGCAGCTCATCGAGATCAAATCGAAGATGCTGCTCCCCCGCGATCCGCTCGCAGCCGACGACGAGGAAGCCGAGGACCCGCGTCAGGAACTTGTCGATCGACTGCTTGAATACGAGAAATTCAAGACGGCTGCAGGCATGCTCTACGAGCGCTCGACTATTGAGCAGGCCGTGTTCCATCGAGGGCCCATCGAGACCGACGGCGAATCTGCCGAGGTAGATGCGACGGTCTTCGATCTTCTCACCGTTTTTCAACAAATGATCGCCCGCCGCGCTGACGAGATCAAAATGGAGATCGAGCGCGAAGAGATCTCGCTCGCCGACATGATCAAAAATCTAAAGCGTCGGATATTCGAAGAGAAAGAGCTCAGCCTGATGCGTTTCTTTGAGGAAATGCGGTCCAAACAGGAGCTCGTAACGGCCTTCATCGCCGTGCTCGAGATCGTCCGCACCGAGGCCGTCAGGCTCACCCAAAAACAAACCTTCGGCGACGTCATTCTGCGGAGTGTAACCACGGATGCACACTGATAAACACAGATAGATTGGCTCATTCTTATCTGTGTTCATCTTTGTTCGGCGTGAGCACTCGGGGTATTATTACGCCAGAATCTGTGGTTTTCTTATGTCAGAGGCAGTAGCTCAACAACCGACCCGCACACCCGCCGAGCTCGTCGCTCTGGTCGAGGCCTTGATATTCGTCGCTGACGAACCGGTCACTTCGAAGGTGCTGGCCGAAGTCCTCGACGAAGATAAAGGCGCGATCGCCGCGGCCGTCGAGCAGCTTCAGTCGGAATATGAGGCTCGCGACAGTGGGCTCCAGATCCGCGAGATCGCCGGCGGCTGGCAGATCGCGACCCGCACCGAGTTTCACGAGGAAGTGCGTAAATTCTTAAAGACACGTCCTTCGGCCAAATTGTCATTGGCGTCGCTGGAAACGCTCGCGGTCATCGCGTACAAACAGCCCGTCACCGTGCCCGAGATCCTCGAGATCCGCGGTGTGCAGTCGGCGACGTCGATCAAGACGCTGCTTGACAAACGACTCATAGTGGCCAAAGGCCGAAAAGAAGCCGTCGGCCGTCCCATCCAGTATGGAACTTCGAAAGAATTCCTGATCCAGTTCGGCCTCAAAGACCTGAACGACCTGCCGTCGTTTGAAGACTTCGAGGACCTCGTACAGTAACTCAAAACAGGGTGGACAAGATGAGCAGGATAGCAGCCGCATCCTGTTTATCCTGTGCATCCTGTTAGAATTCTTCTTATGCCAGAAAGGCTGCAGAAATTGATCGCTCAAGCCGGCATCGCCTCGCGCCGCGCGTCCGAGCAGCTAATTCTGAATGGTGAGGTTTCCGTAAACGGCACCGTCGTCACCGAGCTTGGCACGAAGGCCGATCCAGAAAGAGACCACATAAAGGTTCGCGGACGGCTTATTAACACAAAGCTCCAAGCACGCGAGAAAACATACATCCTGCTAATCAAACCCAAAGGTTATTTGTCGAGTGTCTCCGACCCCGAGGGCCGCAAGCTCGTAACGGATCTGGTCAAGGGAAAGGGCAAACTCTATCCTGTCGGCCGGCTCGACTTCAATACCGAGGGCTTGATAATTCTTACGAATGACGGCGAATTCGCGAACATGCTCACCCGCTCCCGCTCCATCCCTAAGGTTTATGAGGTAAAGGTAAAAGGCTTG
>JAFAOW010000164.1 GCA_019247455.1 Acidobacteriota bacterium
TGCATCTGGAACGCAGTGGCCCGAAGATCCAACGGCAGGATCAGTCTCTTATTTTTTCCCTCCAAATACTTCAGTATCGAATCTACGGCTCCTTTCAGCCCCTCTGCCTCCTCTGCGATCTCTGCGTTCCGGAACTCATTACGCAGCGCCTGTTCAAGCTCAGATATGGAATCGCCGAATGTTACGCTGCAGATCCCCCTTTTCGTTCTCGCAACGAGCAGCTTTCCCAGTTCTGAATCAGTGATCGTGTAATTGATCTTCATCCCTGCGCCGCCTTTTTTGTATGCAGAGGGAGTCATCCCGAGACCCTCCGCGGCCTTTTCATACAATCCGCGGCTCGATCCAAAACCCGCCCCATACATCGCACCCGTGACGTCGCCACTCGCCCGAACTTCTTCCTTGAATCTCTCCATTTTTATTGCCTCCGAATATTTTTTAGGACTCACCCCGATGATCTCTTTGAACTTCCGCTGAAAGTGATAGGTGCTCATTTCGGCGGTCTCGGCGAGGTCAGCAAGCCCCGCCTCTGGGAATTCCTCGATCTCGCGACACGCCGCAACTACTTTCTGCACGACCGGATGCGCATGCACCGCAATTTTCGGCTTGCATCGCAGACACGCCCTGAATCCGCATGCCTCTGCCTCTCTTACCTGGGCAAAGAACTGCACATTCTCACGCTTCGGCCGCCTTGCACTGCAGGAAGGACGACAAAAGATACCGGTGGTCCGCACACCAAAAACGAACGCACCGTCGAACCTCGCGTCCTTTCCCGTCACCGCCTGCCAAAAGACTTCGCTTTCCATGTTTACGATGATATCCGCACGCACGCTCTGATATCTATCCGATTATTGCGGTAGAATTTTTTTGATGGGACCGATCGTGCTCTTTGACGGAGTCTGCAATTTTTGCAATGGAGCGGTGAACTGGATCATTCGCCACGACCCCACAAAGAAGTTCCACTTCGCGCCATTGCAGTCTGAAAAAGGTGAGGACCTGCAGGCCAAATTCGCGATCCCCGACGACGTCGATTCGATCATTTTGATAGAGGGGGACAAGGCTTACATGCACTCGACCGCAGGACTTCGCGTCGCAAAGCACCTCGGCGGGCCGTGGTCACTCGGGTACGCGGCGATAATAGTGCCTGCCTTCATTCGCGACTGGGCGTACAAGTTGTTCGCAAGGAACCGCTATCGCCTCTTCGGCCGTCAGGACGCGTGCATGCTGCCGACACCGGACGTCCGCGAAAGATTCCTGTAGGGCCCGCCTGCATGAGCGGGCCGCAAGGCAATGTCTCGGATCTGTGTCCATCTGTGTTCATCTAGTGGTTTTGCCTTTTAAATGACCTATTCGCTCGACACTCTCGAATTCCCCCGCCTGCTCGACCTCGTCGCGCGTTACGCTCAAACTCCTATGGGAGCGGAGCGAATAGAAAACTTGCGCCCCCTCACCAGCCGCCTTGAGCTCGACAACGCCCTCGAAGCCATCCGCGAGACCATCGCACTCAGCGAAGAGAAACAGGTTTCCTGGTCCTTTTCCGGCCTCGACGACCCGTCCGACGCCGTTGCGCTCCTAAACATACAAAACGCGGCTCTTGAACCCAACACCCTGCTCGAGATGGCCCGCGTATGCAGCCAGGCACTCTTCGCCCGCTCGTCGCTCCAACCGGAAAAGGACAACGCACCGATCCTCTGGAAAATTGTCGAACACATTCCACCGACGCTCCTCGCAGTCGTCGAGCAGATCAATAAGCGCATCCTGCCCGGCGGCGAGATCGACGATAATGCCTCGCCAGAACTGGCGAAGCTCCGCCGCGAGATCAACGCCCAGCGTCAGCGGCTGACCAAGTCTCTCGAATCCGCGATGCGTGCCGCCGGTACAGCGATCCAGGACGAGATAGTCACCATTCGCAACGACCGCTTCGTGATCCCTGTAAAAAGTGATTTCAAAGGCAAAGTGAATGGCGTCGCTCATGGCTTCTCGTCCAGCGGCCAGACTGTGTACGTCGAGCCGCTCGAGGCGATCGAAGCAAACAACGAGCTTCAAAACCTCCGCGGCCAGGAGGCACGTGAGGTCACAAAGATACTCTTCTCGCTTACAGAATCCTTGCGCGAGCAGCTCCCCGACGTTGAATCCGCGGCTGAAGCCGTCACCGCGCTCGACTCTATTCGGGCTAAGAAGGAATTCGCCAGTAAATTCGGCGCCGCGGTCCCGGAGATCACAGACAACGAGCTCTCTCTCATCGACGCAAGACACCCATTACTTGAGCATAGTCTTAAACAGGGCTCCCCTCCTTACGAAGAAGGGGTGGGTGAGGACGCAACCGGCGGCGGCAGACGTGCTGGTTCTCTGCCGGGCGATGAGATCGTCGCGAATACGTTCGCAATAAACTCTGATCACCCCGTTATGATCATCTCCGGCGCCAATGCCGGCGGAAAGACCGTCGTGCTCAAGACCGCCGGCCTGCTCAGCCTGATGGCGATCTCCGGCCTGCCGGTCCCGGCTACCGACGCAAAGATCCCGTTCTATCGCTCGGTCCTCGCCGACATCGGCGACAACCAATCCATATCGGCGAATCTCTCGACTTTCTCTTCGCATATGTCCAACATCGCGGGCATGATCCGCGGCTGCACCTCGCCCTCGCTCGTGCTGCTCGACGAGGCCGGCACCGGAACCGACCCCGAGGAGGGCTCCGCGCTCGGCGTCGCCATAGTGGATCACTTTCGCAGGAATTGCGGTGCGCACGTGATCGCGTCAACTCACTATCGCGGACTAAAGATGTACGCCGCGAATGACGATTCGGTCATCAACGCGTCAGTCGAATTCGACGAAAAAACCCTCCGGCCGACCTACAAACTACTCATCGGCCTCGCCGGCGCATCGTCAGGGATTGAGATCGCACACCGCTTCGGCATCGCCGACGAAGTGATCGCCGCCGCTCGCGAGAATCTTGACGTTTCCGCTCAGGATGCCGAGGCCTACCTTCGCAAACTTCAAAATGAGACAAAGATCGCGACCGACCTTCGCATCGCGCTCGAAGAGGAACGCGAGGCAGTGGCAATGAAGTACGCCGGTCTTGAGGTCGAGGCCGTCAAAAAAGAGAAGGCGCGTCAAAAGGAATTCGAATCGCAGCTCGCCGCGGCCGTCGACGATTTCGACCGCCAATCCAAAGCATTTCTCAAAACCATTGAGGACAAAGTCCTAAAAAATCGCCTCGAAAAAGAACGCCAAGCCCGTAAGGCGGAATTAAACAGGGCCGTGCTCTCAAAGGTCTCTACGACTGGAACGCGGGCGTCCTCGCCTGCAATGAGCGCGAAGCGCGAAATGTCCGGGCTCCCCTCCTTGAATAGGAGGGGTGGCGGCGAAGCCGCCGGGGTGATAGAGCAAATTTCAATCGGCTCTAAAGTAATAACGTCCTTCGGCACCACCGGCACCGTCCAACGCATCGACGGCGATGTCGCGCAGGTCCTCGTTGGCAGTATCCACCTCCGCGAGAAACTGTCCGATCTTGTACTGTCCGAACCGCCTGCGTCAGCGGGCGGCCAGTCTCGAAGTGATAAAGCGCGTCAACCACCTATTCACCGCCCCATCGACGCCCCCGAGATCTCCGCCGAACTCAACCTCATCGGCCAAACCACCGCCGACGCTGAGTACGAGCTAGATCGCTTCCTCGACGAAGCCTACATGGCATCGATCCCCCGGGTCCGTATCATTCACGGCTTCGGCACCGGAGCTTTAAAGAATTACGTTCATCATTTCCTAAAAAACAACGACCTCGTCGAGCGCTTCGACTTCGCCCCCGAGTCGCAAGGCGGCCACGGCGCTACAATTGCCGAACTGAAACTGTAGATGCTCTATCCACAGTACTTCATCGACGATCTCAAAGCCCGGGCCGATCTGGTGCGGCTTATACAGCCCTATGCGCCTGACCTCAAGAAAAAGGGTGCTAACTGGATGGCCCGCTGCCCGTTTCATCAGGAAAAGACCCCGTCGTTCTCGGTGAATCCGTCGAAGGGGTTTTACAAATGCTTCGGCTGCGGCAAAGGCGGCACGGCCTACAACTTCGTGATGGAGATGGAGGGGCTCAGCTTCCCGGAGGCGGTCCGGCGCATTGCCGAAATGTCGGGCGTGACGCTGCCCGAGCCGGTCGATGATGTCAGTTACGCACGCACCAAAAAGGAGCGTGACGAGAAAAAGCAGCTGGCGGATCAGGTCATCGAATTGAATCAGATCGCTCTCGAATTCTGGGAAAAAGAGCTGCAGGGCAAAAGCAAGGACGCGAAAGCGGCAAGGGCGTATCTCGAGTCTCGTGGCATCTCCGACGAGGTCCAGAAACAGTTCCACATTGGTTTCTCGCCCGACAAATGGGATGGTCTCCTCGGCGTATTGCGCGATTTCAGCGCAGACGAAAAGGTCATCGAGCAGTCGGGCTTGGTCTCGCAAAATGAAGATAAGTCGCGCACCTACGATCGCTTTCGCAAACGCATCATGTTCCCGGTGCTCGATGTGAACGGTAAACCTGTCGCCTTCGGTGCCCGCGCAATGGATCCCGACGACCAGCCGAAATACCTCAACTCGCCGGAAACACCGGCGTACGTCAAGGGCGATAACTTGTACGGACTCTTTCAGGCAAAGGACAGTATTCGCAAGCTTGGCTTTGCGATCCTCGTCGAGGGCTATCTCGATCTGATCGCTCTCGTGCAGTTCGGGGTAACCAATGTCGCCGCGAGCCTTGGCACGGCATTTACCGATCAACAGGCAAAGCTGCTCGGCCGCTTCGCCAAAAGCGTCTGTATCAACTACGACGGCGATTCCGCGGGCATCAAGGCCGCTCGACGCGCGATCGAGCACCTGCTGCCGCAGGATTTCGATGTGAAGATCCTCGTTCTTCCCGACGGCAAGGACCCGGATGATTTCATACGGGAGAAAGGCAAGCGGCTTTACGACCGGGCCCGCGGAGCGGCCGAACCCTTTCTCTCATTCGCGATGCGAAACGCTACTACCGGGCGAAATATCGCAAACGCAAAACAAAAGGCCGAGGCGATCGCGGACGTCCTGCCAGTCATCGCGCCGATCCGTAACAACATCCAGCGTCGCGAAACATTCGATCAGGCGATGGATTTTTTTAACGTCGAGCCGGGATTACGGCGGGAATTATGGAATTCGCTTGGCAGCATTCAAGGTGACAGCCGAGCGATCACGCAGCGCCTATCTCGCGCGGCCCGCGCCAAAGTCACCGTAGCTGAGCGACAGCTGCTTGAACTGCTCATATTTGACCGCGAGCTGCAGGACACGATCTTCCCTATCCTCGAGCCGGGCGATTATGAGCATTTGGCGACCGCCGAGCTGTTCGAGGCGTTCCAAAAGATCCACAATGCGGGCAAGGTCATAGAGCCTGAATCACTTATGGAGCACCTCGGCGATGACGAAACGATGCTCGATCTCGCGCAAAAGCTGCTTGCCGGAGACCCCAGGCGAGATCCGGGCGAGGTAATGGACTCCGTACTCGCCCAGGCCGAGAATTGCGTATTTTCTCTCCGCAATATGGCCATTGTGAACCGCATTGCCGAGATCAGCCGCGACGCCGCGTTGGCCGAACAGAACGGCGATCCAAAGCTCGCCGGGCAGTTGGCGCTCGAGCAATTGGAGCTCGAAAAGACCCGCATCGAGCTTCAGCGGCGGATAGTCGAGATGTGATATACTTTGGGGTTTAAATCCGTAGCGTGGGTTTGGAACAGTAACCCATGTTTGAGCGTATATAAGTACATAGTAAACAACGATTTAACGCCGCACACAATCAAAAGCCTTTATCACATATGCCAGATTACGACGAGAAAGAAGACCTAATGGACCGACTGGTGGCTCTCGGCCGCCGGCGCAAGGGATTGTCCCTTGACCAGCTCCACCGCGAGCTGCCCGAGAACATGATGTCGCCTGATGAACTCGAGGACGTGCTCGAGCGGCTCGAGGGCGCGAATATTAGTGTCGCTGAGACCGATGCGCAGCTTTTGGAACGAGCTTCTGAACTGAAGCTCGACGATCAGGAGGATGCCGAGGAGGCCGAAGACGAGGATCTAGACCTCGACCTTTCCGCGGGCGTTCTGGATAAATCGAACGACCCCGTCCGCCTGTATCTACGAGAAATGGGTGTCGTGCCCCTACTCAATCGCGAGGGTGAGGTTGCCATAGCAAAACGCATCGAGCGGGGCCAGATCAAGACCCATAAAGCCATCTCGCGCTCGCCGATCGCTGTTGAACGGCTGATCCAGCTTAGCGAAGAGCTTCAGGACGGCCAGACCAGCATTCGCGAAACGGTTGTTTTCAGCCAGCAGGAGGAGGTTTCCCTCGAGGAGGACAAGGCGGAGGAGTATATGCGCTGGACCCTCGAGGGCATCGAGAGCATACGCCTGCATTATAAGGATGCGCTAAAGGTTTGGAATTCGCTCCTCAAGGAGCAGGCGAAGACTCCGGCCGGTAAGAAATCCAAACGTCTGACGACCTTAAAAAGAAAGACCGCCCGGCTGCGCCTGGAGATCGCGCAAGAGATCAAGGGCCTGAGTCTCACTGAGTTCTCGCGTCAAAAACTGATCGCCGCGATCCGCAAGGTCGTCAAAGATATTCAAGATCAGGAAAAGCTGATCAAGAAGACTCAGGATCAGATTGAAAGAAAGAAACTAACCCCGACCGAGAAACGTCCGTACAACGCTAAGATCCGCGAAGCGAAGGCGGTTATCGCCGAGATCGAGGAGAAGTATCACCTACCGGCGGTCGAGATCAAACGGTCTTACCAGACGATCAGCGTCGGCGAGTTTGATACGAACAAAGCTAAACGCGAGCTTGTCGAGGCGAACCTCCGCCTTGTGGTTTCGATCGCCAAAAAGTATACCAATCGCGGTCTGCAGTTCCTCGATCTTATTCAAGAGGGCAACATCGGCTTGATGAAGGCCGTCGATAAATTCGAGTGGCGTCGCGGTTACAAGTTCTCAACGTACGCGACATGGTGGATCCGTCAGGCTATTACTCGTGCCATCGCCGACCAAGCTCGTACCATCCGCATTCCGGTCCACATGATCGAGACCATCAACAAGCTGATCCGCACTTCGCGTCTCTTGGTGCAGGAACTCGGCCGCGAACCGACGTCCGAAGAGATCGCCAAGCGAATGGACATCCCGGTCTCGAAGGTCCGCAAGGTCCTCAAGATCGCTCAGGAACCGATCTCGCTCGAGACGCCCATCGGCGAAGAGGAAGATTCGCATCTCGGTGATTTCATCGAGGACAAGTCGATTCTCAACCCGGCCGAGTCGGTCACCTTCAGTAACTTGCGAGAGATCACCGACGAGGTGCTCGCCACTCTGACGCCGCGTGAGGAAAAGGTCATTAAGATGCGATTCGGCCTCGGAAATACGGGCTCCGAGCATACGCTCGAGGAAGTCGGACAGCACTTTGCCGTCACTCGCGAGCGTATCCGCCAGATCGAGGCGAAGGCCCTTCGCAAGCTGCGTCATCCGTCACGATCACGCCGGCTCAAGGCGTTCCTTGAGGGAAAGCCGTAAGCGACAAAGCAATAGAGACGAAAAGGCCGTTCTTGGGAGCGGCCTTTTTAATTAGTACTATTACGAAACGCCTTTGATTAAACCCGTCAAAATATCGAAGATGCAGGTCGGGGCCTTCGCCGGCCTCATCACTCTCGCGTCGCTCGACGTCCCTTTCAAATATCTTGGTTGGGCCGGTGTCGCAGCGTACGCAATTGTTGTTTTCGCCGTCATTTTCGCTCTTTATGCCGCATTGCCGCGACTCGAATCGGTCAAAAATACCCGAGTAGTAAAGTGGCTTTTCTTCGCCTTTGTTCTGGCGATGGTTGTTGGTGTCATGATCGTTTATCCGCTGGCAAATTCGGGCCGCTTCGGCGGCGGCAGCGATGCGGATGACGCCCTTTGGCTTGCAGCGAACGAGCTTATCCACGGCCGGTACCCATTTTATCCGCGCACCTATCTTGGCAATCCGATCGCCCCGATGCCCGGCGCGGTCCTGCTTTCGGTTCCCTTTGTTTTGCTCAAAAGTCTGCCGATGCAGAATGTCGCGTGGCTCGTCGCGTTCTATGCGGTACTCAGGCGAAACATCTCAAAATGCCTCATCGCGCTCACGCTATTTGTGGCCGTGGTGATCCTCTCACCTGCCGTCTGGCAGAATCTCGCGACCGCCACGGACCGCACCTCAAATGCGATCTACGTCCTGATCGGGCTGTGGCTTATGATGAGATTCGTACCCGATGAAAACGCCCCGCTTTGGAAAAAGTTCGCGTCGGCTGCTTTTCTTGGGATCGGACTGTCGTCTCGCTCGAACTTCCTGTTCCTGATGCCGCTCCTCACCTTTGCACTCGCCGACTCCGCGGGATGGAGGGCCGCCCTCAAATACCTCGCGGCCACCGCCGCGGCAGCCTTACTTGTAACAATTCCCTTTTGGCTCTACGACCCGGCGGGATTCACTCCGCTGACGACGCAGGGCGGCAAAGTTACAGAACTCGAGACGGTACTTCCTTACGCGCGATATGTCATCCCTGCGATAGGAATGCTGCTGGGCGTAGCATTCGCGCTTCGGCGCCCGCGAGCAAATAGCGCCCGCTTCTACTGGTACTGCGCGACCATCCAGATGTCGATGATCCTGGTGATGTCCGGGCTAAGCTCGGTCAAGGTCGGTTATCCAGATCTTTACTTTGGACATGTGAGCTACGGCGTCTTTGCTTTGTTCTTTGCCGTTATGGCTGCGGCAATAACGTTGGGCGAGAGGATAGGGGCAGAGCCTAACCCATTGTAACCATTGCTTTTGCTGCGCCGATGGCTCCGTCCAGCGTCGTGATCTCGCCGTCAAGCTGCCGTTCATAGACGGCGTCAAGAATGTGCTTGAATTCCGGTCCCGGCGCCATCCCTAACTCGATCAAATGACGGCCCATCAATATCCGGTCAGGAGCTTTCTTCTCAACCTGCAGGACGCGTACTTTCTCAATGAACCACTCCTGTGCCTCAGATCCGAAACGTTTTTCGGGCGGCAGCCAATCCGGATTGCGTCCCAAGCTGTCGGCCTTTGCCACGCGATAGAGCAGATCGGTCTCGACCTTGCGAGCGAGTCTGCGAAACGCACCGTCACCGACAGGAGACTTCGCCTTATACCATTCACCGGGCAGCAGGTGATACCGCACGAGCTGAATGATCTGGTTGCGCACGTCAAATCCGTCTAGCGTGTAGGTCCCGAGTCTATCGAGGAATGATATCGTCGGCTCGACACCCGCCTCGTCATGGCCGCGCGAGCGCCAGCGGCCGTCTACAAATTCCGTGGTCGGCGGCTTGCCAAGGTCATGGCAGACGGCTCCGAGCATCACCGCCACCGCCCTCGGATGATCGAGGTCATCTATGAGCTTTCGCGCCTCGTCGGCGACCATGATCGTATGAACATCGACGTTCCCCTCCGGATGCCACTCCGGTTCCTGCGGCACTCCGACAAGCGAATCAAGCTCCGGGAAGATCTGCTTGACGACGCCAAGATCATAAAGCCATTTGAGGCCGATCGACGGTCGTTCGGCTTTGAGCAGGAGTTTCTCGAACTCACCCCAGATCCTCTCTCGCGGCAGGTCGGTGACATCTATCGTTTTGCATAACTCGATGGTTTCAGGTTCGATGTCAAATTCCAGCCTCGCCGCAAATTGCGCCGCCCTGAGTACCCGCAAACTGTCATCTGCAAAGGTCTCGCGAGAAACCATTCGAAGGATTTTGCGTTGAATATCGCCTTGCCCATCGAACGGGTCAACTATCTCGCCGGTCAGAGGATCCCTGAGGATAGCATTTACCGTGAAATCTCGACGGCGGCAGGCCTCTTCAAAGGACATCCCCGGGTCACCCTCGACTACAAATCCGCGATGGCCCACACCTTCCTTTCGCTCGCGACGCGGTAGCGAAACGTCGATCTCGCCTGCCAGCTTGTAGACCGCAAAGGCTTCACCGGCAATATTTACATCCCCGAATTGTGAGATGATCTCTCGCACCTGCCCGGGCTGAATGCCATAGACCTCGACGTCCCAATCCTTGTGCTCGCGGCCCATGATCTCGTCGCGAACGCAACCGCCGTTGAGCATCGCTCGCCCGCCTGCGCCGCGAATGACGGTCGCAAGATCGATTATTTTGTCGGGATATGAGCTCACTTAAGTTCGTCGATCCAGGTCTCATCCCATTCAAAGATGGGCTTGGTCGACTTTAATGAGTACATTGTTTTTGGCAGCTTGGTCAACAGACCGGGCATGTCACGGACCGTCACAAATTTGAGCACTGCGGTCTCATCATCCTGCGGCTTTAGTTCACCCCCGCAGATATCGCAGTGGAATACTATCGTCGTCGATTCCACGCTGTCGCCGTTATCGTACGTCATTCTATACTCAGGTGCGCCGCCTACCACACCGACGATAGCCGTGGGCTTGACCTTCAGACCGGTTTCTTCAAAGACCTCCCTAGCGATGGACTGCGCTGGTTTTTCGCCCGGCTCGATGGCTCCGGCGGGAAGGTTCCACTTGCCCTGCTTGTTTTTTTGTATCAGGACCTTTCCATCGTCGTCGCGAATGATAGCGGCCACCCCTGGAACGAGAAGAAGGTCGTGTCCGACCTTCTCCCTGAGCTTTTTGATATATTTCGACTTTGACATTATGACTTCAATCTTGAAGTCAGATAACTTTCTAATTGGTCGGTTGAAATACGTTCCTGCTCCCAAGTATCGCGATTCCGCACGGTCACGGCATTGTCCTGTAGCGACTCGTGATCGACTGTAACGCAAAAGGGCGTCCCGATCTCATCCTGACGCGCATAAAGCTTGCCGATGCCGCCGGTGTCGTCATAAACGGTCCGGAGTGAGGGCTGCAGGCCATGCTTGAGCTTCTTCGCTAACCCGACTATGTCGGCGTTATTCTTTGCCAGGGGAAGGACCGCTGCCTTGATCGGCGCCAGCTCGGGCTCGAGCTTGAGAATGACGCGCGTCTCGCCCTTGTGATTCGTCTTCTCGGTGTAAGCGTCCATCATGACGGCCAAGAGCGTGCGGTTCACACCGATAGCGGGCTCGATCACGTAAGGATAGAACCGCTCGTTGGTCTGTGGATCAAAGTACGACAGGTCCTCGGTGGAATCGGGATTTATCCGCTTGCCGTCGGCGTCCTCGGGCTTTTTAGAGTGAACTCGCAAGTCATAGTCGGTGCGGTTTGCAATGCCCATCAGCTCGTCCCACTGTTTATCCTCGTCCTCTCGCTCGGGAAAGAAGCGGTACATAATGTCGACTGTTCGGACGGCGTAATGGGCCAGCTCATCGGCGGCTTGTTCGTAAAGCGACATATTCCCCGCCGATATTCCCAAGCCCCGCAGCCATGTCTGGAAACCGTCGATCCACTCCTGATGGATCCGCTCGGCGTCACCCGGGCTGCAGAAATATTCCATCTCCATCTGCTCGAATTCACGCGTGCGGAAGATGAAATTTCCCGGCGTGACTTCGTTTCTAAACGCCTTACCGATCTGCGCGATTCCGAAGGGCAGCTTACGCCGCGA
>JAFAOW010000162.1 GCA_019247455.1 Acidobacteriota bacterium
ATACACAGCAACAGCG
Source organism: Acidobacteriota bacterium (assembly GCA_019247455.1). Taxonomy (GTDB): domain Bacteria; phylum Acidobacteriota; class Blastocatellia; order Pyrinomonadales; family Pyrinomonadaceae; genus OLB17. Next base: position 17 of record JAFAOW010000162.1, read on the forward strand.
GAACGAAAATAAGGCAGCATAGAATGACACCCGGAATGCCGAGCTCGGCGAGCATTTGCAGCGCCTCATTGTGGGCCCTTTCGACGACGTAATCTTCCGCGATCTCGGGTGAATTATCATCCGCCGAATGCGCGCGTAAGATCCGGGCTTCGTTAAAGCGCACTCCAAAATTGTCCCCGCCCACTCCCAGCAAGAGATGTGTTTTTGCGAGCGTCCAGCTGGTTTTCCAGGTGAATACGCGCATTTCCGAGGTGCTTCGGGTCCTGTCTGCGGCGCCTGTTATGTAATCAGTTGTCGCCGGAACAGATGTCGCATAAGAAGAATACGCCTGCGCGCCGAGCGTCAGAACGACCCAACCCAGACATGCGATCAAGGCTCGCCGGCGCCCTTGTTTCGTGAAAATAAATACTCCAATGAACATGACCGCATGGCCGATAATCCCCGCGATAAAGGCACCCTTGCTGAGAGAGAGCATGGTGACCATCCAGGAGCACATCCAAGCCGCGGCGCTCATGATCAAATACTTTTTCGAACGACCGTACAGACCTGCACCGGCAAGAAGCGGAGCGATCAAAGCGGTCATTTCACCGAACTTTCCATACCGGATACGAATTACCGTTTCCGACGATGCAAAATCCGCTACAGAGAGAAAATCTGATGCACAAATCAGAAAAAGAATAATGGCAGTAAACCCTAGCCCATACATGAGCGGTCGGTACGCATTTCCGTTCTCAATAAGTGACGCAGCAAGCAGCACAACGCAGGCATAAATGACCCATTCGAACGTGTGGTGCAGGGCGGCCCAGTCGTCTGAGGCCCACAGCAGCGAACACAGGCTCCAGACGGTAAATGCACACATGAAAATAAGGGTTGACCTGACCGAACCGCAGAACTTGATCCGATCGGACGAAAGCAGCGCCCAAACCACGAATGCAAACAGGAGCCCGGAGATGACCAACTCGCCAACCCAAGGTTGATTGGACATGGCCAACGCGCGTGGAATGGGCAGCAGTGTGGCCAGAAGGCCGACCGCTGTCACTAAGCCGATCGAAGCGGCTGCTATCTCGGATCGACTGCCAGATGCCTTGGAGCTCATTGCGAGACGGGGAATTGATTCCGCGGGTTCAGGTGCAACCGCAGCTTTTACGAGCGTCAGTCTAACAGAGCGTGAAAAACAAAAAAAGGGATCCCGAAGGATCCCTCGCCGCGACCTCCGGTGAGATCAGTTGCTCAGAGGTGTTGCCGTGGCGATCGTTGTCTGATCAAAGGCAGTTCCGAGGTTCGCCGGATCGGGATCCGCCATCAAGACACCGTCCGTTGCAATGCCAAATCGCCGAGCACCTGTCTGGGTCACCCCCGACGTAGTGGCGGGATTAGCCGAAAAGAAGAACTGGGCGGCCTGAGTAGCCGATCTCGCCACTCGTCCGCCCACGAAGTTATAACCGCTCTTTGTCGCACTGGCGAGAACCGAATCGATGAGATTCGGCGTTCCCAGGTCGGCCAAAGCGGTAGTTGTGCCCGCCCCGATGTCGCCGGCGTAATTGCCGTTGCCATAGGTTGATGCGTAAGTCTGCTGTGCTCCATGAAGCGTTCGCATTGCTGAGATCGCGGCTCCTTCATTAGCGGACCGGCGAGAGGCAAGCAGGTTAGGGATAGCGATCGCGGCAATGATGCCGATGATCACGACAACGATGAGTAACTCGATCAACGAGAAACCCTTTTCTTTTTTGTACATTACACGAGCTCCTTTGTTTGTTCTACCTTCCCCCGAGAGTTGGAACTCGTTCTCCTTGTTAAAAGCTCAAAACTGACGAAGGGCAGCCGATGACAACGGTCGGCTACCCAGCGGATGCGTTTGAGTAAAGTCAAAAGTCGCTCGATACACTAATTACTTAGCGGCGTCGCCGACGAGATGGTCGTTCCCGTGTACGCAGTACCGAGGTTTGCGGCCGTTGGATCGGCCATCATCACGCCTTCCGTCGCAATGCCGAAGCGGCGAGCACCCGTCTGCGTGATCCCTGAAGTTGTGGCCGGATTGGCCGAGAAAAAGAATGTCGCGGGCGTCGAGCTGGATTTGGCCACGCGGCCGCCGACGAAATTGTAACCGCTCTTTGTTCCTGTCCTGAGCACTGCATCGATCAGGCCCGGCGTTCCAAGCTCACTGAGAGCCTGCGTCGTGCCTGTGGTCGCGATCGCACCGGCGTAATCGCCGTTACCGTACGTCGCAGAGTAAGTCATCTGAGCACCGTGAAGCGTGCGGAGGCCCGAAACAGTCGAACCTTCGTTCGCCGACCGGCGTGCAGCCAGCAGGTTCGGTATCGCGATCGCCGCGATTATCCCTATGATCACCACGACGATTAGAAGTTCGATAAGTGAAAATCCGTTTTGGTCCCGTTTCATGATCTGTCTCCGAAAATTAGTGAGGATGGGAGAAACCTTACTTTTCAAGAAAAGGCCGAAGCCGAAAAGAGCGGGAAACACAACAAGTTATGTTTCCCGCCCAGTCAAAAGTACGCGTCAGGCTAGTTGCTGAGCGGTGTAGCCGAAGCAACAGTCGTGGCCGTGAACTGCGTGCCGAGGTTGGCAGCTGTCGGGTCAGCCATAAGAACGCCGTCCGTAGCGATACCGAACCGGCGAGCACCCGTCTGGGTGATACCGCTCGAGGTCGCAGGAACTGCTGAGAAGAAGAACGTCGCAGGCGTCGAGGAAGACGAAGCAGCGCGGCCGCCGACGAAGTTGTAACCGGACTTGGTCGCGGTCGAAAGAACCGAATCAACCAGACCCGGCGTGCCAAGCTGTGAGAGAGCAGCCGTGTCACCCGTCGTCGCGGCGGTACCGGCATAGTTGCCGTTGCCGTAGGTTGAAGCATACGTCATCTGAGCACCGTGCAGCGTGCGCATCGCCGAGATGGCCGATCCTTCGTTAGCACTGCGACGTGCCGCAAGCAGGTTCGGGATCGCGATAGCAGCGATGATACCGATGATGACAACAACGATCAAAAGCTCGATAAGCGAGAAACCTTTCTGATTTTTCATTTGAAATTCACAATCTCCTAAGTTTGAAAATCTTGTACCTTTCCCAGGCCGAGGGTACTGTTAACAAGCGGCGTGCCAATGCCGAATGGATAGTGTCATTCGGGCGTAAATACTGTGTTTACGAGGGTTGCGGGAGCGGTGACAGGGGGAAAATAGGGAGAAAGGGGTTGTGGGAGGGTCTCAATAACAGTTTTTGGTAACCGGTCCCTGACAAAAAGTGTCAGGGGTCGGGGTCGGGTATACCGATCAATTTCCCATGGCAGGGGCCGCGGCCAGTGCTGCGACGTTTGCGAAATGAGTCGTCAGGGTACTATCGGATCTGACTACGCCGTCCGTACCGATCCCGAGCCGATGGTTTCCCGTCCCTGCCAATTGGTCCGCAGAGATCGGTATAGCTGAAAAATAGAACTGCGCGGGCTGTGTGGAAGAGGAGGCCTCACGGCCGCCAGCGAAGTTGTATCCGCTCTTGGTCGCGGTTCCAAGAACGTCGTCGATGAGCTTGCGGCTCTGCAGTTCAGTGAAGACGGTCGTGGTCGGTGCGCCGATGTCGCCGGCGAATTCGCCTCCGCCAAAGCTCGAAGCATAGGTCATCTGGGCTCCGTGTAAGATACGCATTGATGAGACGGCCGAGCCTTCATTGGCACTGCGTTTTGAAGCCAGCAGGCCAGCTACGGCGAGCGAGGCGAGAATGCCGATTATGACAACAACGATGAGGAGTTCGATCAGGGAGAATCCCCGTTGATTCTTTTTCATAAAACAAAGGTAGGGGCAGGTGGGATATGCGCTCTGGGAGTCGCGCAATTTCATTATGACAGGTTGTTGAACAATTTACAATATTTTTAATCACCGCTGCGCATTTGAGCAGAAAGCGAGCGAATATTGTGTTTGTCCAGAAGATGGCGGAGGGACCTTACGGGCATCTGCAGAAGGTCGGCAGCCTTGGTTTGGCTGCCCGAGGTTTTTCGCAGGGCCTCGACCACGTACCGTTTTTCGAGATTCTCGAGATGCGTGCCAAGGTCGATCCCATTTTCAGGAAGGTCGAATTCGGCATTGATCCTTTCGGGATTGTAGTTAGTGATGTGACTCGGGAGCTGCTCAGGCTGGATCTCGCTCGAGCGTTCCAGGGCTACGGCACGCTCTATGGTGTGTTCAAGTTCGCGGACGTTGCCGTGCCAGGCGTATTTCTCCAGGATCTCGCTCGCCTTTGGGGAAATAGTGAGTTCCTTGCCGGCCTGCTCGCAATACTTCCTAACGAAATGATCCGTAAGTGCAGCGATGTCTTCAGGCCGGTCGCGCAGCGGCGGAAGGTCGATCGGTATCACCGATATCCTGTAGAATAGGTCCTCGCGAAAGGTGCCCTCTTCGCTCATCTGTTTGAGATCACGATTTGTCGCAGCGATCACTCGAGCGTCCACAGGGATCTCATCGTGAGCACCGACGGGACGCACGCGTCTTTCCTGCAGGACCCGCAGGAGCTTTACCTGCATGCCCGGCGACATCTCGCCGATCTCGTCGAGAAAGATCGTGCCGCCATGAGCTGCCTCAAAGAGCCCTTTGCGGTTTGTGTTCGCTCCGGTGAAAGAGCCCTTGATATATCCGAAAAGCTCAGATTCCAGCAGAGTCTCGGTGAACGCACCGCAATTTATGGATATGAAAGGTTTTTCCGCTCGAGGGCTTAGATCATGGATCGCCCGAGCCACAAGCTCCTTTCCCGTGCCGCTTTCGCCGGTGACCAGCACCGTCGATTGGACCTCGGCCACCGTCTCGATCATCTGGAAGATGGCCTGCATCTTCGCAGAGCTTCCGACGATGTTTTTCACGCTCCCCCGCTCTCGCTGGGCGCGTTTGAACGCTCGATTCTCATCGATCAGGGCCTGCTTTTCAAGCGTTTTTTGAACGATGAGCTTTAGCTCCTCAACGTCGAAAGGCTTTTGAATAAAGTCATCCGCGCCAAGCTTGAATGCTTCGCGTGCGGTCTCGACCGACGCAAAAGCCGTCATCAGAACGACACCGAGATCCGGTTGGGTTTCGCGAACAGCCTTGAGCAGTGAAATGCCATCCATATCGGGCATTTTGACGTCCGAAATGATAATGTCCGCAGGCTCCGCGGCGATCGCCTCGAGCGCCTGACGTCCGTTCATGGCTGTGCGCACTTTGTTGCCCTGCTCCTCGAATACAAGCGTGAGCAGTTGTCGATAGCTTTGTTCGTCGTCGACGATCAGTATGTTTGCCATGAGGTCGAAGGAACCCGCCGAAGCGTTCAAACCATTCTCACAAAAATCAAAATCCTAATTCAAGACGAAAGTTCTTTTTCGCCTTCGGTCACCTTAAGCAGTGGTCGAAGCGGCGTGGGCTCAGTCTCATGGATCTCGACCGGCTCGGGCCGTGCGCGATGAGAATCCCGCGGCAGGTCAACAGTGATAGTAGTACCGTGTCCCTCGCGGCTTCGCACGTTGATGACACCGTTGTGGTCCTTCACGATCTGATAAACGATCGAGAGTCCAAGTCCTGTGCCGCCTGATGTCGAATTTGAGAACGGTTCGAAAAGCTGCTCGACCTGATCCTGCGACATTCCCTTGCCGGTATCTGTAAAGGTGATCCGAATTCGGTTATTTGGCAGATCCTCGAGCCCGACGCGAAGCTCGCCTCCCTCGGGCATTGCCTGGAGAGCGTTCCGCGCCAGGTTCCAAAAGATCTGCTTCAACTGAGCCGCATCCGCCGAAATGATGACAGGCGTTTCGGCAAGGTCTGAAACCAAAACATGATTTTCGCGGACATCAGGACTGTGTTTTAGCAGCGTGATCGTGTCGGTGACCGCCTCCCCGACATTCGTGGGTTCAAATTCGCCTGCCGCGGGCCGTGCATAGCTGAGGAAGTTCGTAATAATACTGTTCAGACGGTCCGATTCTTTGAGAATGATATCCATGAGCCCTGACTGCATCGAGTGGGCCGCGGTGCTCGATTCGAGGACTTGGATCGCCCCACGCATAGCCCCCAGAGGGTTGCGGATCTCATGAGCAAGTCCCGCCGCGACGCGGCCGACGGCGGCGAGGCGATCCTTACGCCGAACGCTCTCTTCCATCGAGCGTATCTCGGTTAGATCCTGAAAGGTGATGATGAGGCCCGTAGCCTCGTTCACCTCGGAGAAAAGCAGGGAAACACTGTATCCGATCCGCACTGCGAATCCGTCCGGCGTGAGCAGGTCAGCCTCGAACCGCGGGATCTGCTCCCCGCCTCCTGCGGCGTCGAGCGAAAGGTCGATCGATTCTTGTATGTCGCCAAAAAGTTCGTTTATCGAACGGCCAACCACCTGATCAAGCCTGTAACCTGTTATTTCGGTCGCCGCGGCGTTGAACGTGTAAATTGTGCCGTCCAGATCAGTCGTTATCAGGCCGGAACGGATCGACTCGACGATCCTTTCATGCCGCACCTGCAGGCTCGCGAGTGATTTAGCCGCGGCCTCAAGCTCCTGGCCTGACGAATGCCTTTCGGACAATCGAGAAGCGAGCAAGCCCACCACCAGTATCGCTACGACGTGAAAGCTCACGACCTGAACGGCCTTGCCCAATTCCATCGCGGTCCCGAATTGCGTGATCACGCCAGTCGCAGTGAGCAGGGCAAGTGCAACCAGGAACAGTGCGCAAATGGCCGCCATCAGAAGGGTGGTGAGGGGCCTTAGAAAAAAGCTCGCGACGCTGATCATCACGACGTACAGCATGATGTAGGGTGATGAGACGTCCCCGGTACGCCAGACCAGCCACGTGATGAGCAAGCCGTCGAGGAAAAACTGAGTTTTGATCTGCCAGCCAAAATTCGGGCTAAGACGGACAAGGAAGAAGTAAATGATCGTCAGGCCGACAGAGATCAAGAATACGAGAAACAGCCCTTGAGGGAAGTTCTCGAACGAAAGCCTGAGCGTGCCGCTTGACCAGATCCAACTTGTGACGAGCAGCAGGAATATCGCCATCAGCCGACCGATGATCAGCGACTGTATTCGCTGCATTTGCCGCGGATTGGCGAGAAGTTCCTTTTCGTCTAAACTTGGCATAACGCGCTCCGCGTGCGCGAGCAAAATGAGCGATTCACCTGCCTACGAAGAGCGGCCTTGGGGCAGCTTTACCATCCTGGACGAAGCTGAGAATTATAAAGTAAAGCGGATCGAGGTCCTGCCGGGAAAACGGCTCAGCTACCAACGGCACTCAAAGCGGGCGGAGCACTGGTTCGTCGTCACAGGCACAGCTAAAGTAACATTAAACG
>JAFAOW010000169.1 GCA_019247455.1 Acidobacteriota bacterium
GTTTTCAAACTGCCGGCGACGCCGTTCTTAATGGAGGCCGATCATCACATTTTCCTTTACGAAGGAATGCGGCTCTTTCAAGGCGACCGAATATACGCCGATTTTTTTGAATTCACATTTCCGGGAACCCAAACGTTTTATTGGACAATGTTTAGCCTCTTCGGGCTCAGGTATTGGATACTCGGAGCGACGATAATCGGCCTCGCAGCAGCTTCCGTTTCCGTTTGCCTTAGCCTTTCCAAGCGGGTGATCGAGGGGCCAATGTATATTGTCCCGGCGCTCATCTTCATCTTTTTTGGTTTTCGATGGCTGGGCGTCGATGGTTCGCACCGCATGTTCAGTCCCATCTTCGTCTTGCTAGCCCTCTGGTTTGTGCTCCGGGATGGAAAGAAAGCTTTGAATTTGTTCACCGCCGGCTCTCTGTGCGCCTTCGCGTCGTTTTTCACACAGCCCCGCGGCTTCGTCGCCGTCGTCGGCTTGATAGTTTTCGTGATCCTTGATGGACTTAAGCAAACGCAGCGGATGGCGGCGGCCATTAGCCCGGCCTTGTTGCTCTTTGGATCCTTTTCGATAACCCTGGCATTGCTCTGCTCGTACTTTGTCCTTACCGCGGGCTGGACCAACTTCTTCTACGACACGGTCATTTACCCGCTTAATTTCTACAGCGCTTCGGAACATAACGATCTCGCCGCCTTCACATTCGATTTGGGTAATATCTTCCACTTTAGGACTGTGACGAACGTTCTTGCCGCAGTCCCTTTTCTGTTTTACCTGTTTTTCGTTCCCGCAACCTACGTCGCATTCTGGACATCGTTTGCAATAACGGGACGCTCTGACTGGACTGAACGGCGGTCTATCACCTCCGTGGCGATCGTCGGGTCAATGCTCACGGTCGCGGCGGCCGCGTCACCAAATTCAGCAAGACTCTTTCAGATCGCCATCCCAGGGCTAGTCGTGCTCGTTTGGATGGCCGGTCGGGTTGTTCCGGTCAACTCACAAAAGAAGATCGCTCTCGCGATGGGAGGGCTCCTGATGATGCTTGGATGTATTCAGTCCTATCGAATGCAGACCTGGGAATATCGATCAATGCCTACACCGGCGGGCACGCTATCATATCTGCCTACGCCGGTCATCGATGAGCGGTATAGCTTTCTGCTAAAAAATTCACAGCCTAAAGACGCGGTATTCGAGGTGTACGAGCCATTTGTCTATTTCCCGCTGCAGCTAAAAAACCCGACCCCGTACGGACAGATCTGGCCGTCTGATTACACCCGGCCGGAACAGGTCGCAGATGCGATAGCCCACCTCACTGCGACTCGCCCGCGTTACATCATCTGGGATAATCTTTATTCAAAGCCTGATGAGGAACGTGCCCCTGGTGATCACACAGGACCGCTTGCGAAGTTCGTCGCCGAGAATTACCATCCGGCGAATAGCGAGGTGGACATCGGCGAAGCAAAGATCCAGATCTGGGAACGCAACTACTAAGTGGATAATGTCAACCTTCTAGAAGACCAACCGATCGCCTGGACTCCAACGCAGGACGTAACCACGCGCGCCCGGCTGACCGCGTTTATGAAACAAGTCGGCGTCTCGACATGGGACGAGCTTTACGAATTCTCCATCCGCGATGTCGAGAGATTCACGGAAGAGGTTCTTAAGTTTCTCGACATTCGCTTCGACCCGCCTTACGACAAGCTGCTCGACACTTCGAACGGCATTGAAATGCCGACTTGGCTCACGGGCGCCGGCCTCAACATCACAACGATGTGCCTTGACCGATGGGTAGCCGAGCAAGGCGGTCAGCCTGCCCTTATATGGGAAGGCGAAGATGGATCGTCCATCACCCTTTCATATACGCAACTCCTTACAAACGTAACTTTTTGTTCCGAAAAGCTCTGTGGTCTCGGTATCAGAAAGGGCGACGCCGTTGGGATTCATCTCCCGATGATCCCTGAGACGATCGTGGCGCTCCTCGCGATAAACCGGATCGGCGCGATAGCTGTTCCTGTGTTTTCAGGCTATGGGATCGATGCCGTCACCAGCCGAATGGAGGCGGTTGGCGCGAAGGCGCTGTTCACCTGTTACGGCACTCAACGGCGCGGGAAACCGGTAGACATGTTGACCGTCGCCGCCCGCGCGGTCGCGAATGTAGCGTCCATCGAGAGCGTACTGATCGTCGATGATGGGAACTCGGGCGCGCCCTTTAGCACTGACGGCGAAGCCCGAACACACCGTCGCGATGAGGCGAGACGCTATGAGCATCTTCGCAACGACATGTTCGGCGGAAGAAAGATCGCGTTTTGGTCTGTTGGACGCGAGCCGATCTCGACATGCGAGATAACGGCCGCTGAAACCACCTCCGCCGAGGATCCGCTTATCATCCTTTACACCTCCGGCACAACTGGCAAGCCAAAAGGCATCGCCCATACGCACGCGAGTTTTCCGATCAAAGCGGCCCAGGACATGGCATTCGGCACAGACGTGGGCAAGGGCACGCGGATCTCGTGGTACACCGACATCGGCTGGATGATGGGTCCGTGGCTGATCTACGGTGCGCTGATCAATGGGGCGACCATCTGCGTCTACGACGGAGCACCCGACTTCCCTTCCCCCGAAAGAATGTGGGATTTCTGTGCCAAGCATAAAGTCGAGGTGCTCGGGATCTCGCCGACGCTTGTGAGAGCGTTATCGAATTGCGGCGACGACTTACCACAGAAGCACGACCTCTCATCGCTCAATGCTTTCGCCTCGACAGGCGAGCCTTGGAACCCTGCCCCGTGGTGGTGGCTTTTTGAGAAGGTAGGCGATTCTAAACTTCCGATCATCAATTACTCGGGCGGCACCGAGATCGCGGGCGGCATATTGATGGGGAATCCGCTCCTGCCGATCAAGCCGTGTTCGTTCCCTGCTCCGTGCCTCGGAATGGACGTCGACATCCTTGATGAAGAAGGGAAATCTGTTGGACCTGGCAAGGTCGGAGAGCTCGTCATCCGCAAACCCTGGATCGGCATGGCTCGCGGCTTCTGGCAGGAGAAGGAACGCTATCTCGACACTTACTGGCGGCGATTCAAGAACATCTGGGTGCACGGCGACTGGGCGATGCGTGATAAGGACGGGCACTGGTTCATCCTTGGCCGCTCTGACGACACGCTTAAGGTCGCCGGCAAACGCGTTGGCCCTGCCGAAGTCGAGAGCATCCTCGTCTCGCACCCCGCCGTAACCGAAGCCGCTGTCATAGGCGTCCCCGACGAAGCCAAGGGCACTACAATGGTCGCCTTCTGTGTCTTGTCAGAACCACCTGCGGTAGCGGGTGGTTTAGCAACAGAACTGAAACAACTCGTCGCCCGCGAGATGGGCAAGCCTCTCGCCCCTTCCAAGATCCATTTCATTTCGGCGCTGCCGAAAACGCGCAATGCTAAGGTGATGCGGCGGGTCATTCGGGCAGCCTATCTTGGTGAAGACCCGGGCGATCTGTCATCCCTCGAGGACCCGAAGACAGTTGACGAGATCAGCCATCTGAGGGCTTGACGCCTACCCTTATTTACACGAAACTTCCTTTAATTTTCTAAGCCCAATTTCAGGAGAACAAATAATGGGTCACGCGCCTCATGTGCACGTTGGCGGTCACGGTGAATCATCGGGAACGGGCAGGTTCGAGCTGATCGCCGCGATCATCCTCGGCGTAGCCGGCATCTTTACGGCCCTGGCGAGTTTCCAGGCCGGACTATGGAACGGCAAGATGTCGCAATTTTACAGCGAGGCCAACCAGCTTTCAGTGAGCGCCGCTGCTGAGGAATCCCGAGCGATCATCGACATGTCGAAGGATGCTGCTGTCGACGTACAGGCAAAGCAGCAGATCCTCGAATCGAAAGGTAATCCCGCAGCCTCAGAAAAGGTTAAACAGGTTGCGGGCTACCTTTACGTCTATCAAATGAGCGAGGAAGGCTATAAAGCCCTGGGGTTTCCCGAAGAAATTCGATCTCTGGTCAAAAGCAACAAGGATCTGACACCCGCAGAAGAAAAAGAGTTGGACACAAAGTTGAGCCAAATGATCCAGCACGCTTGGGAAACAGATCTTGGGATGAAGCCCGAGTATCGGACGGCGATGCTTGAAAAAAGTACGGAACAACAGTCCGAATCGCAAAAGACCTTTAGGGATGGCGTCGAGTCAAAGGAGTCGGCCGATCACTTTGAGCTTGCGGATGTGATCTTCGCCGTCAGCCTCTTTTTCACCGGCATATCTCTGGTGTTCCATACAAAGATCCGCTGGATGATCCTCATCGCCGGGGCCCTGTTCCTGATCGCCGGGATCGTCTACATGCTCACTATCAAATGGACGTTCGCCTGATAACATAGACGAAGAAGATGCGTTTTTTTCTCATAGTATTGTTCTTAGTCGAAGCCTTTACCTTATTTGGGCAAGCACCTTTTGATTGCCCGGTCGTGCTTCTTCGCTCGGATTCTGTTAACGCTCCGCCCGGACAAAAAACTGTATTCTACGCGGATGTGGTCGGGCCGCACGCGAATTCGCCAACCTACAGTTGGAAAGTAACTGGAGGGGATGTTCTGTCCATCCAGTCAGAAGGCGAAGGCTCCTATGCCGATATCCGTCCGAACCGCGGTGTAAAACGGCTAGAGGTCTCTGTCACCCTCGGAGGAATACCGAACGGTTGTCCGGCCGGCGCTACCTCGTCTCGAAATGTCGCCCGCGGTCGCGGAGTCGTTGATTACGCTTCCTCTCTATACATTCTCGAACTCGATAAGACGATTCTCGATCACGCCGAAAAGAACAATCGGGTCCACATTATTTCCTGGGCATATCCTTCGGACGCGCTAAACGTCCTCATTTATCACTATGACGTAACTGCGGGCAAGATTGTCGGAACCGGGCCGGATGTCATTTGGGACCTCTCGCTTAGTCCTCCTGGCGAGTATTCGATAACTGCTTGGGTAGACGACGGGTGCGGACCGTGCGGCATCAGACAGACGCGAAAAGTTGTCGTTAAATGACTTCCATTTTTACCATCGGCCACGGCCGGCATCCCTTCGATTACTTTCTCGGCCTTTTGAAACAGCACGGGATCGAATTTGTGGTCGATGTCCGTGCCTTTGCTCGCTCGCGGTGGCCGCAGTTCAACGGCCTCGTTCTCGCTGAGCTTCTCCGTGAGAACGGTATTGGCTACGAGCACATCCCCGAGACCGGCGGGAAGCTAAAACCTGACCCTAACGACCTTGATCGCGGCATCGATCGCATCATTGAGATCGCTTCCGAAGTGCCGACCGCGATCATGTGCTCTGAGTCCGCTCCACTTTCAAAACACAAACAGCCCCGGGCGAATTGCCACCGGGTCGGAATGCTTTCTCCTATTCTTCGAGCGAAAGGCGTCGAGCGCGTCATTCACATTCTTCCGAACGGAGAGTCCGTGGAATTCAATGAGGCCAGCGTGCCTTCGATCTGGTAGGGTCTGACTCGCGGTATCCAACATTTGACCTTTCCGCGATATTCTTCGAAGGACTTACCGAACCGTGCGGCGAGGTCATCCTCTTCAAGTGGCCGAAATATCAGTTGCCATATAGCAGAACCCATTAGTGCATAAAGAGCAACAAGCGGTGAACCGAGAAATAGGGCCACGGCGAGCCCTTGACCGATACCGGACACAGCCATGGGGTTGCGCACATAACGATACGGCCCGGCAATGACGAGATTCTTCGCATGATCGAGCGGGAGGGGCGTGCCCTTGCCGATTCGCGACATCACGTACGCCGAATAAACTCCGAGTGAGCTAATCAAAACGAAGAGAAGAATGGCAAGAGGTTTTTGAAACGGAAAAGCGAGTCGTGGGATGCCGATCTTGTCTTCGACTATCGTGATCAGATAAGGAAATACGGCCAGAATCATAGACCAAACGATCACTATCTGGGCGAAGGTCTTAAAGATGATCCATTTGGCAGATGAATCGTCGGCCGGCCTAAACATCGTTTTCGTAAAGGAAATTCCAACCGAGAAAACTCCGCTCCAGATCATCGCCGGAAACATCATTACGACGCCAAGCCAACCGTTATCGGTCATCAAGGCGAAAGCAAACGTATAGACAGCCGCGTACGATACACATCCCGTCACGAACCACGATGCAATGTTATTGAATTCGTTGTCTGTGGCACATAGCCAGGCGGCGGCGAGTGAGCCTACTCCGATAAAGGCCATGTCCGCCATCCAAAAGGCGAGCAAAGAGGTCTCTGAATGCTGTTCCAAGGCGAAATACTTTCGGGTCGACGGATAGAGATAGAGAGTCCCCCACCAAGCGAAGACTCCCGCGCCCTGGATTGCAAAATAGACCGCCGCTGAACGGGTGACCTTCATCTTGAAAGCTTCTTCATAACTTTTTGGACCCGCTTGCGCCCGCTTTCACGCTCGATCTCGCTGATTCGTGACGAAAGCACCTCGCCAAACTTTCGACGGTGCGAAGCCTCGATCGAAGCCTCCGATCTCTCGGCATACATCGGCAGTTGATTGGTCGGGCAAGTTGCAAGCTGCTTGAATAGTTGAGCGAAAGCTTCGCGCGAATATTTGGGATAGCCGAGGAGTTCGATGAGAATGTTGACGCAGTGGTCGCGGGTGATGACAGAACCGGAATCAGCTGCCGCTATTATCTGCGGCAGAACCGCAAAAACTTGTTCAGACTTGACTTTGGCTATACATCCGATCGCAGTCATCGATCCCCACTGAAGCCTGTTGTCCCTGCTCGTGAGGAGGGTAACGAAAACGGCCAGATGTCCGGCGATCATCTTGGGCTCAACACAACCTATTTCGTACAGCACCTTAATGCAGTCGTGGCGAATTCGCTTGTTCTTGTTAGGGAGGTTATCGACGAGCTCATCGACAGCGGACTGGTCCCTGCTTTTGAGGATCGCGGCGGCTAGTTCCTGATTTGGAACTTCATCGCGCCGATTGAGCGAGGTAGCAAGTTTCGGGATAATGCTCATTGTCCTGCCGATTGTAACTACAAACCGATGCCAGTCAAGCGGATAAGTCAAAGGAATCTCGCCCGCTTGTCCAATGAACTGGCAGCCTCCGACCCGTGGCTAGAGACGGTTATCGATAAGTACGGACCGCCGCCCCTCTGGGATCGGGAGCCTGGGTTCACGACGCTTTTGCAGATCATTCTTGAGCAGCAGGTTTCGCTAGCATCCGCAAAGGCGTGTTTCGACAAACTCGCCGCCCACTTGGGACGGGTAACTCCCGAGAATGTTCTTTCGCTTAATGATGCCGAGATGAAGTCCGTCGGCTTTTCGCGTCAAAAAACCTCATATGCACGACATCTTGCTGAGGCGATCATCGCGAAACATATCGAACTCGACAATTTGCACAGGCTGCCCGACGCCGAGGTCAAAGCCGAGCTGATAAAGCTCAAAGGCGTCGGGGAATGGACGAGTGATATCTATCTTCTGATGGCTCTTCTTCGCCCGGACGTGATGCCAAAGGGCGACATCGCTCTCCATACCGCGTATCACAAACTTACCGGCGAGCCGCGGCCAACATCGGAAGAGTTTCTCACTGTTGCGGAGAAATGGGCACCGTTTCGCTCCGTCGCCGCCCGCCTGCTCTGGCACTACTATCTCTCCGAGAAGAAAGCGGGAGCGCGGACACCGCTGTCTGCGTGAGTGCTAAGCACAAACATGCCTAGCACCAGGACGAGCCGCCTCTCGTTAACAAACCCGACCAACCGGACGTCCTATTATTGTGCGGCCGGGACCGAGGCTTTCGGGCAAACTATATCGGAACCTCGCTGCATCTGTTATCGTTAGGAATAGCTGTATTTACGCCCTTTTTGAGGTCAATGATGAAAACAAAGCTCGTAGCCCTTATCGCCGCTTTAATTCTTGTTTCGAATATTGCTGCCGTTGCCAAGACCGATGAGCGTTCCAAGCGAGCTAAGGCCCGTCAGGTCAGCCGGCTGACGACCTTGCTTCCCGCTTCGGACGCTATCGCTGTTTTCGACGCACAGAGGTTTTTCAACGACGCACTTCCGCGTATTCTCGCCGCGAACCAGCCTGTACTGGCACAGATGCGGTCAAAGATGGCTGAGATCCAAACGAAGACCGGTATCGACCTGACAAAGTTCCATCAGGCCGTGGTCGGGATCGCATTCAAGCAGCTGGCGGACGGCAAGATCGATTACGAACCAGTCGTACTTGCCGGCGGCGAAGGAAATGCAACCGCCCTTGCTTCGATCGCGAAGCTGGCCTCAAATGGCTCGTACCGCGAAGAGACGATCGACGGCCACACGGTTTACGTTTTCTCGGCCAAGTCCGTTCTACAAAACTCCACCGCTCCTTCAGCGAGCGGGAATGTTACGGCGACGGTCAACGACGCGATCGATAAGCTAACGATGGACGTTGCTGTTACGGCCCTTGACGACAATACGCTTGCCCTCGGGACGCTTGACCGCGTTCGCGAAACCATTGAGGGAAGGACCCATGTAGGAGCCGACCTAACCGCACTGATAGCTCAGCGTGAGACGGCGGTCGCCAGCTTTGCGATGAGACCGATCGGCGGTATGGCAAAACTTCTTCCTCTTGATGATGACGATCTGGGGCAAAGCCTCAACGGCATTCGCTATCTATCGGGTTCGGTCGATTTCAGCTCCATAGGCGGAACCCTTTCGCTGGCGGCGAAGACCGAAAAGGCAGCGCAGGCTGAGAATTTGAAGAGCACCCTCGATGGCCTTAAGACCCTTGGCAAGGCACTTCTTGGCGGTTCGAAGCGTCCCGATCAGCAGATGTATGCCCGTCTGATCGACAGTGCTAGAGTAACGCAGAGACTTAACAATGTGGGCCTCGAGTTGAGCGTTTCACAAGCTGATCTTGACAAGCTTGTCGGAATGATAAAGTAGGTTCGACGTAGCACAGAAAACAAAAGAGGCCGTAAGAACCTAACTTGCGGCCCTTTTTTGGATTCTGTGCGCTGTTGACGGCCTTGGATCAAAACCTCTTCCGGCGAAAACCATGGTCACGCCTCTTTGAAAATCTATCCAGGTCACGGTTGTAATTCCCGTCCTCTCCAAACAGCGGAAAGAGCTGAAGGTCGGCCGAGAGATACGCGGCCCGAAGCTCCACCGGGCGCGGACCGGCCTTTATCACGCGCACACTAGTCCCCCGGACCTCGCCGATCCATGCCGCAAATTCTTCCGCCTTGCCAACTGTCGCGGACAGCAGCAGCAGGCGTATCCGGGCGGGCGAGAGAATTATCGCCTCCTCCCAAACGTGCCCGCGTTCCTCGTCCGACAGGTAGTGGGCTTCGTCGAGGATGACAAGCTCCGCATCGACCTGCCCGCCCTCTCGAAGCGCATCAAAGAGTTGGTTACGATAGATCTCGGTCGTGCCGACGATGACCGGTGCTGTCGAATTCTCCTTGCGGTCGCCGGTCAGAATGCCGATGTTCTCGGCGCCGAATGCGGCCTGGAACTCAGCGTATTTTGAATTCGTGAGAGCCTTTAGCGGGGTCGTATACCAGATGCGTTTGCCAAGGGGTAAAAGACGGCGAATTTCCTCGCGGGCTATCCACGTCTTCCCGCTGCCGGTGGGAGCCGTAACGAGAACGTCCTCCCTTTCGATCGCGGCCAGGGCCTCAAGCTGGAAGGGGTCGGGTTCGAATGGGCGCTGCTCGGGGACGCCAATGCCGGAAAGCAGCCTTTCCACGGCCCGGATTTGCCGGGGAGTTTGGGCGGCGACAGGTTCGGGACGTGAACTTTCGCCTGCAAAATGACGTTTATTTCTTCGTTCTCGTTGTGGGCCTGAGCGGTCACGTTTTGGACGCCCGCGGCCACGGTCGCCGTACTTTGAACGCGGCATATTTGTTGATATTAGGGGGTTTGGCGGGTCAAAGTCTAATGGCTTCAATTCGCCTCCCGTGTGATAAAATAACGAATTGCCCCGCAACGCTTTACGGGGCTTGAACGTCTAAGTTTGAAGCAGTCTTATCGCTTGTTTTAACGGACGTTGGATCATTTATATGTTCGAGCAGTCATCATACGATATCGAGCCAGCCGCCGAGCCTACACAGGCCGGCGACCTGTTCCATAACTACGAAATAAAGAACTGGGATTACAATCCCCGTCTTTACAAGATCGCGGCCATTGCTGGTGCGGCGAACCTCCTCGCCCTGATCATCGTAGCGCAGACTTCCTTGCTTACGATGAAAGGCTGCGACAGCCCTTTGGTCAGCGGAGTTTGCCAGGCCCTTGACGTGGTCGACCTCGGCAAGACCATGCTGTTTGGAGCCCCTCGAGATTGGGTCGACAAGGAATATCAAAAAACCGATCTTGGGGATATGGACATCACCTATGTCGACGTAAGCGGTGACACGCCGCCGTTGTCGTACCCTGATGGATACTTCCAGATCGCAAATCCGGACGAGTTTCAGGCGTCGATGGAGAACCCTGCGAATCCTTTCGACCCCGCCTCGCCTAATTACACGGCACCGGGCGCCGTACCTCCCGGGATTCCTATTACAACACCTAATACCGGCGCTCATTTGATCGACACTAAGCCCGTCACTCCAAAGACGAACAAGAATCCGCTGAATGGAAGCTTGCCTGACTCGATCGGAGACGAGACAGCGTCAAATAATGGTAATGGCAAGGGAAAGGGGAAGGACAAGAATCCTCAGCCCACACCTGAGGCGACTCCGGTCGATCCAAATACGATCGTCGACAGCGTAAATCCGGGCGAGATCAACAAAAAGCCGTTCGTTCTCTATGCGAACAGCATTAATAAGCTCGTTGATGAGAAACAGGTAAATTTGGAATCTGTATTTTCGGTGACGGCCAGCGGAAAGCTGAACAAGGACGGCCGGATCGATCCGAAAAGCTGGAAATGGAAGCCCGGCAAGACCAGCGATCCAAAGATCCTGGACGTCGTAAAGGACGGTATTGTGGCGTTGAACGACAGCGGGCTTCTAATGTATCTAAGCCTTTTGCAGGGCCAGAACTGTGACCTCCTCGTCCAGCAAGACGGCACAAAATTTACGGTTGTTGTTCAGTCGGATCTGGGCGACCAGAATCATGCCAATACGATCAAGGATGGCCTACGCGGGGCGATCTCTATTGCAAAGATGGGCAAGGGCGGCCCGAACGCAAGCCAGAATCAGCTTGATGACCTGATGCTGTTGAACAGCGCCACAGTTGACGCAGACGGGAAGAAAGTTGTGCTTAAATTCGAGGTGCCCACCGCCGACGCCATGAAGCTGATCCAGCGCAAGCTGACGGAGCAGCGAGCCGCGGCCAACAGTCCGAGCGGCAATGCGCTGGGAAGTGTAGTCAACAGATCTGGCCTATAGAAACTTGGCTAAGCACAAACCACAAAATTCGGCTCTTTTCGTAGCGACCCTGGGCGTTTACCTGGGGCTCGCAATTGCTGGCGCCTCGCCTGTATTTGGCCACGCCGCGACAACTCGCTCCTTTGACATCCGTGAGGTGCTTGAGACTCGTGACGATCTCGACACTACTCCACCCGAGAACCTCGCCGTTCCGATTCAGGTTTACTTGAACGACCTGGGGACCTTTCTGACTGGTTGGCAAAGCGTTAATCGTACGTACGGCTTTGACAGCTCAAAGCAGCAGTTTGAGGTCGTTCAGTCGACGATGCTGCCGTGCATCCCCGACGACAAGATCGGCAGTTATACCGCGGAGAAATTCCTCACGTCCGTCGAAGAGCTGCACACAGTGCTGGCGCGGTTTGGTAATCGGCTGACCGACGGATATTCGCTCCAGGATTGCATAACGAATAATAAGTTTCAGGGTATCGCGGCGACCAGCTCGCGTTTTGAGCTGAAATTCGACGGCGAGACTCTCAACATCAACATCGCCGTCAAGAAAAGCACCTCCCAGCGGGCTGCAGATCTCGCCGACGCTCTTCGAACGACATTCACTTTATTCAGAGATAAAGAACCGCTTCCATATCGCGACCACGTCCTCGCTGCTACTAAGGTGTCGGTCAAGGACGACCAGGTCTTCATCGTCACCCACCTTCCTCGCGGATCACTCGATACGCTGCTTGCTTCTTGAGGCAAAGTAGCGGCGAGTCTTGGTTATTCAAACTTAACCTCGCCATCCCAGTTTGAGTTCCAACTTTATTTGACTGGAACTCATTCGAAATGCCCAGCCAAAAGCTGGAACTCCAAACGAGGAATCATGGCTGTAAACAGTTTTGCAGATAAGTTAGTTAAAAAAGTATTCGGGTCGTCGAGCGACATTTTCCTGAAGAATGTCCGTCCGACCATTCAACAGATCAATGATTGGGAACCCACGCTTGAGGCGATGTCCGATGACGAGCTGAAAGCGCAAACCCCTAAGTTCAAAGAGATCATCAAACAACATCTCGCACAGTTTGACGAAAGTCCCGAGGGACATCTTGAGGACCCGGGCGAATCGTCACATAACCCGCGAAACGTCAACAAAGAACTTGCCGATCGTCGCCGCAAGGCTGAGCAGGAGATCCTTCACCAGATCCTGCCCGAGGCGTTTGCCACGGTCCGCGAGGCGTCAAGGCGCGTCACCGGAATGCGGCATTTTGACGTGCAGATGATCGGCGGCGTCGCCCTTCACCAGGGCCGCATCGCCGAGATGCGAACGGGCGAAGGTAAGACCCTCGTCGCCACGCTTCCCTCGTACCTCAACGGCCTGACTGGCCGCGGCGTTCATGTCGTGACTGTGAATGATTACCTCGCGTCTCGCGACTCTGAGTGGATGGGCCGCATTCACAAATTCCTGGGGCTCACCGTCGGCTGTATCCAAAACGACATGGACGACGTAGAGCGAAAGGACGCGTACGCGTGCGATATCACCTACGGTACGAATAACGAATTCGGGTTCGATTATCTGCGCGACAACATGAAGTTCGATGTCGACTCGCTCGTCCAGCCGGACCATTACTTTGCGATCATCGACGAGGTCGACTCGATCCTTATCGACGAGGCTCGGACGCCGCTGATCATTTCAGGCGCTTCCGACGAGGCCACCGACAAGTACTACACGGCCAACCAGATCATTCCTCAATTGGAACTGGGCCACAAAGATGAAGAGACAAAGGTCACGACTGGTGATTATCTCCTCGATGAGAAGAATCACTCCTCCGTGCTGACAGAACAGGGTGTCTCGAAGGCCGAAAAGCTTTTGGGCGTTTCAAACCTCTACGACCCCGCGAACATGGACATGCTCCATTGCGTCGAATCGGCTCTTAAGGCGCACACGCTTTACAAACGCGATCACCACTACGTTGTTCAGGATGGCGAGGTCATCATTGTGGACGACTTTACGGGACGTTTGATGCATGGAAGGCGATGGTCGGACGGGCTTCACCAGGCAGTCGAGGCTAAGGAAGGCGTCAAGATCGAGCGTGAGAACCAAACTCTTGCGACGATCACCCTTCAGAACTACTTCCGTATGTATGAGAAGCTCGGCGGTATGACCGGCACTGCGGAAACCGAGGCTGAGGAATTCAACACGGTCTACGGCCTCGACGTCGTTCAGATCCCGACCAACATGCCGATGGTCCGCAAGGACACGCCGGACGTGATCTACCGCACCTTGCCTGAGAAGTGGGACGCGGTCGTTGACGAGATCAAGGGACTTCACGAAAAAGGGCAGCCCGTTCTTGTCGGTACTGTTTCCGTCGAGAATTCGGAGCTCATCGCCGACAAGCTCAAGAAGCTCGGCGTACCCCATAACGTTCTCAACGCGAAATATCACGAGCGCGAGGCGGAGATCGTGGCACAGGCGGGCCGAAAGGGCGCGGTCACGATCGCGACCAATATGGCTGGCCGCGGTACCGATATTCTTCTCGGAGGGAATCCCGAGTTCCTCGCACGCGAATATCTCAAGCGTCAGGAGATCAATCCCGACGAGGCGTCCGAGGAGCAGTTCGAAAACGAGCTTCGCAAAGCAAAAGAGGTCGTCAAGAAGGAGCACGAGGAAGTTGTTGCCGCAGGCGGACTACATATTCTCGGTACTGAGCGGCACGAATCACGACGTATCGACAATCAACTTCGCGGACGCGCGGGACGCCAGGGCGACCCGGGATCGTCTCACTTCGTGCTGTCTCTCGAGGATGACCTGATGCGAATCTTCGCCGGTGACAAGGTCCGCTCGATGATGGAATGGCTCGGGATGGAAAAGGGCGTGGCGATAGAGTCTAAGACCGTTTCCCGCCAGATCGAGCGTGCACAAAAAGCCGTCGAGGCACGCAACTTCGAGACGCGCAAACACGTGCTCAAGTACGACGACGTAATGAACCGTCAGCGCGAAACCATCTACGGACTTCGCCGGCAGCTCATGTTCGAACCGGAGCATCGCGAATATTTGCTTGGAGAACAGGGTGTTGCTCGTGACCTGCTTCACGATATTACGGGCAGCTTTCTTCCGCCGACGACTCCACCGGAAAACTGGGATGTCGATACATACGCCGCCGAGATCGAGAGCATTTATGCAGTAGATCCTGCGAAGGATGCCGGGGTCGATTTTACCTCGATGAACATTGACGAGATCGAGGACGCGATCTGGAAAAAGGCTATCTCAAACTACGAAGCGAAGGAAAAACTCGCGGGGGAGGAGTCCCTACGGGCGTACGAGCGTTACATCATGCTCAACATCATCGATTCGCAGTGGAAGGACCACCTCCTCTCGATCGATCACGTCAAGCAGGGTATCGGGCTCGTTGGCTACGGCCAAAAGGACCCGCTCGTCGAATACAAGAAGCAGTCTTTCGACATGTTCCAGGACATGCTCGATCGTATCGATACCAATACGACGAAGGCTCTTTTCAATCTCGAGGTCGTCACTCAGGACGAGCGCGAGGAACGCGAACGGCTCGAGCGCCTCGAGATGCAGCGTGCACGCCGTCAGGCCGCTGGAATGGCATTCACAGGCGCAATGGCCACCGCCGAAGCCGCCGGTGCCGAGGCTGCCCGTCACACGCCTTTCGTCCGCGATACTCCAAAGATGAAGCCCAACGACCCGTGCTACTGCGGGTCCGGCAAGAAGTTTAAAAAATGCCACGGAGCGGGCGGCTAGATGAGAAGAAAGTCGCGTCCGCTTTTCGGTAAGACGGTGGGCGAGCATCCTCGCCCTTTTTGTTTTCTGTCAGTGTCTCGTTCCCGTTCGTGATAGGCACGGCCTGTCCGCCTTTTTCCTTGCCCTAACAAGCCCTTGACTCGCAAGGTATGCGGATATAAAATTTCGGCCATCTCGAAAAAGACTCTCCCTCGACTTCACCTTAGGAGCGAGTGATGAAACGCATCTTTCAGACGTCTACGGCAGGAACCGCCATATTCTCGATCGTTCTCTTGGCTCTTCCCTTCACCAGCAACGGATGGGCACAGCGGCTCGATCGTCCGACCATCAATGAGATAAACGCCCTGGCCGCCTATAACGTTGGCAAACCCTACCAGGCGCCAACGTCTACTCCAGGTGTCGCAGTGGCGACCGTCGTTGGCTCGGTGCCGGGATATCCATATCTCGTCGGCCCCGTAAATAACGTCAGCCAGATGCTGCCGCTGATCCGCGAGGCTGCTAACCGAAAGTTGCTGTATTACGCCGGTGCACCGACCACGCGGCCGGTCCTTATGCAGCCATACACGCGGACGGGGTATCCTCCCTATCTTGGCGCGCGTATGCCTCAGCAGGTACATCCGATCGACTATAACTGCACTTACGTAGCCGGTGCCGGCAACTGTGAAAAGGTAGGGGATCTCTACTTCCCCAAGTGCAAGGTACTTTATGTCGGCAATGGCGCGACATGCGCGCAAGATGCTGCCGCATACAACACCGCCCTGGCCTCCTATCTGAAAAATACCCCGAGTGAAGAAGCGATCCAGAATGAACTACAACAAGCTATCACCGACCAGGCCGAGCGGCTCAAGCTCGCTCCCTTCGTACTACAGGTAACGTGGGAGGCTCTTGCGAGCGATGGTCCGACACCTCAGCAGCTGAGTTTCCGCAAGTATTTTGAGTACTTCGCCTCGCTGCAGAACCAGATGGCGACTCAGTACACACTTGTGCAATGGTGCAAATTTAAGAAGAATTATCCACAGACGCCCGGTAGTATCCTCATCGGCATCGGTCCGACGAGTTCAGCTTTTACCCCCGAGCAAAAATCAATGCTTATGGGGCAAAACGGTATCCGTGCTATCGATACGCTATTGAGCCCGGCGATGGTTACAGACCTGGCCCGTCGCGATCCTTACTGGGCGGGCGAGCCTATGATCGCTCAAGGACGGCCAATGGACCAGGTACTCAGCTCGATGGGGCTGACCGGACCGGCAGCTGCCGCCGTCATCTCGGCCATGAACGGCACTATGCCGGATGGATGGCCATACAGCGGCATGCCTCTCGCCCTCAAAGTGAAGGGGATCCTGACCGGCTCAGTCGCACCTTCAGTAGCAAAAACTGTCGCGATCCAGGTCGGAAAGATCGTCCTCGAGAGGCTGATCGGCGGCATAGTAGGGGCGGTGATCGCCGAAGGCATTGGACTGCCCGCATCAATCATCGCGCTCGCCTTGGAGATCCTCATAAAGCAGATCATGGCGTTTGTTCAAACCAACCAATTCGAGGCGGATCTGGTAAAAGGCGCAAGATCTCCTCAACCGGTCGATTCACACTCGATGATCCGCACGACCCAGGCGGGCTACGGCGACTCTATGAAGATCGGTGTCCTGGCCTATCTGATAAAGATGATGATCGTAGATCCGGCGGATGGTACGCCGTTTGGGCCGCCACCGATAACGGTGATAAACCCGATCGTATTTGGCGATGCCAGAACTGATGTGAATTACGCCTGCAGTGCAATGGATCGAGCAGGTACCCTTCGATAGATCTCCGCGCGAGCCAGCCGCGAGCATGCGTAAAGGAGGAGTAGGGAACAAAGGCGGCTTCTGCCGCCTTTGTTCATTTGATTGGATCACTTATTGGCATTCGCGCCCGCGGTATTTCCCTCCGATTTGGGCGGTGTGCCTCCACCCTTGATATCGGTGATCTGGGCGTTGATGAATTGCCAGCCCTTATCCTTATCTTTTACGACGATCCAGGTGACCATAGAGTTTCTGTCCTCGGATTTCCCGTCGATGGTATTCTTTCCGGTCACGTGGCCGTAAACCACAGCCGCGTCGCCCGCCGGGTTTACTTTGAATTTCAGATCTTCGAACTTGAGCCCTTCAAACTTGACCTTGCCCGACTTAATGCCTTCGATCCTGCTTGCCTTCGTCTGAACAGCCCCATCCTGGTCGATCAGGACGTAGTCGTCGCGATAGAACTTGTCGAGGCCTGCCGCGTCACCCTTATTCAAGGCCCCCGCAAAATCATCCAACGTTTTCTTTATCTCGGCCTCAACAGCGGCGTTGTTGGCTGGCGCCGAATTGCTGTTGCCGTTAGCGGCATTGGCGGGCTTGTTCGCATTGTTAGCCGGCGCATTATTGCCGACTGGTGCACCGCATGCGCTAAGCAGGATGGCTGCGGTGATCGTCAAAAATAGAATCTTCATTTTCCCTCCTAAAGTTTTGACGGATGCCGCAAATTGAATAAAGCCGAGTACGCGGCATCCGCCACAAACGTCCGGTCTCTTCCGCCTTAAACTACGACTGGAATTGCTAACTTATACGGCTGTTTTCGTATGGCGTCAAGGGGTGGTCTTTGGCAGAGTGATCCGCTTCAGGCTTCCCTGTCCGCTGATCTGACGATTCCCCGCCACTTTTTCCATCTGCGCCATTGCCCGGAGCAGATTCTCGCCCAACACCTTTCGAATATCGGTTTCGGAATATCCGCGTCGCACCATCTCATAAGTCACGAGGGCAAGGTCTTCCATACCATGCATCCCGTCGGGCAGGAACGGTACTCCGTCAAAATCCGATCCTAGACCGACGTGATCGATCCCAGCAACATCTCGAATGTGGTCGATGTGATCGACGATCCGCGTGTAGGGCGCTACATAGATGGGATTTTGTGCGTAAAGCTTTGCAACAGCGACGTTGTAGCCTTTGATGTCATCCTTATACTGGGCCTTAAGTGCATCGAGTTGGGGCTTCAGACGCGCGGATCGGTCGTTCTCTTCCTTGTTCGTTCGCGCGTCGAGAAACGACGGATAAAAATTGACCATTACGACCCCGCCGTTCTTTGCAACACGCTTTAGGACACTGTCATTGATGTTGCGCGTATGGTCATTCAACGCCCTCGCGGACGAATGTGACGCAATGATCGGCGCCGTCGAAATATCGAGAACGTCATTCATAACCTTTTCCGACACGTGGGAGATGTCGATGAACATTCCCAGCCGATTCATTTCACGGACAACTTCTTTACCAAAATCCGAAAGGCCGTTATTCTTCGGTGTGTCGTGATGAGCATCAGCCCAGTCGTGCGTAACGTTGTGGGTCAGGGTCATATACCGAACGCCCAAGCGGTAGAATTCACGTAGTGCGGCGAGTGAATTCTCGATCGCGTACCCGCCTTCAATACCCATCAACGCGCATACCTTGCCAGCTTTCTTCGCATTGCGAATATCAGCAGCCGTCGTACAAAGGCTCAGCGCCTGCGGATGTTTCTCGGCCTCGCGGTAGGTCGAATCGATGAGGTCCATCGCTCGTTCCATCGCGTGCCCGGCCTTCCAGGTATCGCCACCGACATAGATCGAGAAGAATTCGCCCGTAATACCGCTCTGCTTGAATCGATTCAGATCTGTGTGATAGGGCGTACCGTCGGTCGGGTGGATCATCCCGAGGCTGTCGGTCGCCAGATCGAAATCGTCGTCGGTCATTGGCGAAGGAATGTCGTTATGTCCGTCGACTATGATGGCCTTCCGGTGTATCTTGAGCGCTTTTTGCCAAATAGCGGGGTCCGCCCCCGTGGGCATTGATTGAGCAATAACAATGGAAGAAAGGACGAGGAGCACGACCGGAACGAGGCACTTTCTCATAATGCAAGAACGTTATCACGTGATGTTTTCCAAAGTAAACGACGCGCCAATGTCTCTTGGAGGCTGTTTGGCCTAACTCCCGCCGCTCCTGATAATGCCTGTCCATGACACTTCATGAAGGCCCTCCTGTTCAGCAAAAGCGGAAATTGCTGGGCGGCTTACCTAAATAAAAAAATGTGGCGAAATACGTGCCTCGAATGCTAATATATGTATGTGCCATCCTCGGCACAAAGGCTTTTTCACTCGTCCCTAATCCCCACTGCTTCGTCGCTAAATAGTTGTACCGGAATCAGTTAAGTTTCTTCTCGCTTTGGCAGCTAAACGCTCGTTCGTGAAGCGTATTCTCGCCTTAAGATGGTCAAAAAACTCCCCAAAAAAGAAAAAGGACCCCTCGGCCGGCATGACCCGGTGCACGTCTCAGAGGCTCCTTACAAGGCGCCTGCCGCCGCTGACGACAGCACTTACCGAAGCTTTATCGAGAATCTGCCGGTGATGTTCTACGCCGTGGAGGCTCATCCGCCGCACACGCCGATCTATATCAGCCCAACTTTTGAAAGTTTTGGATATCCGCTGCAGTCGTGGTTCAGCGACCCGGATATTTGGGATCGAGTCATGCATCCGGACGATCGCGAAAAGGTGTTGGGAGAAACGCGATCCGCAATGAAACGCGGTGAAGGTATTGATTTCGAATACCGGGTTGTTTGTAAGGATGGGACCGTTCGATGGGTACGCGACCGAAGCTGCTTTATTAAAGGCCGGGATGGCGAACTCCTCTGTTGGCAGGGTGTGATACTTGATATCACAGATCAAAAAACAGCTGAGCAGGAACTTGAAAAGCGCGAAAAGCTTTACCGCACGCTCGCCCGTACCATACCTAAAACCGCGGTTCTTCTTTTTGACCACGACTTCCGTTACACACTTGCCGATGGGGAACAGCTTGCTCGTCACGGCTGGTCACAGGACATGTTCGAGGATAAGACCCTTTGGGAGGTCTTTCCCGAGGACGTGTCTGCTGAATGGGAAGGCTATTATAAGCGGGCCCTCAACGGCGAGACGGTCGTTATCGATATGGACAATGAGGAGGGCTCATACCAGGTGAATGTGCTGCCGATCAAGGACGAGACCGGGCATGTTTTCGCCGGTATGGTCATTTGGCAGGATATTTCTGAGCGGAAGCTGGCGGAGAACGCACTGAAGGAAAGCGAGGCGAGGTACCGCCAGCTTTTTGAGAACGCTAACGATATCATCTACGTCCACGATCTATACGGGAATTACATCTCGATCAACCAGGCCGCGGAGCGGATCTTCGGATACAGCCACGAAGAGGCTCTTTCTCTCAACATGGCCGATATTACGGCTCCTGAGCACATGGACCTTGTTCGTCAAATG
>JAFAOW010000284.1 GCA_019247455.1 Acidobacteriota bacterium
TGACACCTTCGTGGCGGCCGCAGAAAGCCTTGATGGCCGCAGACGAATTCATATATGTGATCGGTGCAACGCGCTGGTCTAGCACGCCGATGTCGCCCAACTGCTCCCACGCATCCTCGACCTGATCGATCGTCGCCATGTCCGCCATCGAGCATCCCGCACCGAGGTCCGGCAATATCACCCGTTGTTGTTCCTTCCCGAGAATATCGGCCGACTCGGCCATAAAATGGACCCCGCAAAAAACGATGAATTCTGCATCCGTCTGCGACGCCATTACTGACAACTGATAGCTGTCGCCCGTCAGGTCTGCATGTCGAATGACGTCTTCGCGCTGGTAGTGATGTCCGAGAATGATGACGCGCGGGCCGAGAGCCTCTCGGGCCGCTTCAATGGAAGCAGCGACCTCTTCATCAGCCATTACAAGGAAATCTTCGAGGGGGCGGACTGCGGATAGAACGGCTGACATTAGCGTCTCCAAAAGGAGAATGATGTCACTTTGACCTGCGGATTACAAGGCGTTTACGTCGCGATCCCAACGATTCGCTCAATGCCGAGAATGATCATGTAGCAAAGGGTCGCTATCAGGCCGGCGGCCGGAATGGTGAGGACCCATGCCCACACGATTCGTCCGGCAACACCCCACTTCACCGCGGAAAAACGCTTGGCCGAGCCAACTCCCACAATAGAACCCGTAATAGTGTGGGTCGTTGATACAGGGATGCCGAAATATGTTGCCCCAAAGAGCGTCATCGCCCCGGCGGTCTCGGCACAGAATCCGCCCACCGGTTGAAGCTTTACGATCTTGGTACCCATGGTCTTTACGATGCGCCATCCGCCGCTGAGCGTTCCAAGAGCGATCGCGGCACAAGCGGCAAATTCCACCCAACGAGGAATATCCGGAAGTTTCCCATCAGGTGTCAACTGCAGAAATCCGCCCGCCACGAGCACGATTGTAATGATCCCCATCGTCTTCTGTGCGTCGTTGCCGCCATGCCCAAGACTGTATGCGGCCGCCGAAAACAACTGACCGATACGAAAGATCTTATCGACCTTACTTACCCTCACGCGATGAAAGATCCAATACACGAGCACCATCAGGGTAAAGCCCAGAAGCATGCCGATAGTGGGGCTCAGCACAATGAATGCGAGGGTCTTTATCCAACCCTCAGCCTTAAGGACCGTCTGGATGTTCGTGAACCCAAAATGCCAAGCGTAAGATGACATCGCAGCTCCCGCGTACGCACCCACCAGCGCGTGCGAACTCGAGGTCGGCAGTCCGAAATACCATGTGATCAAGTTCCAACTTATCGCCCCCAGGACTCCGGCGAGGAGTACGTACAACTGGTCGCCTTGAGGTATCTGCGCTATGTCGACCATGTCCCCGCCGACCGTCTTTGCGACCGCCGTGCCGAAAACGACCACTGCGATGAAATTGAAGAATGAAGCCCAGACAACCGCCACACCTGGACTGAGTACACGCGTTGCCACGACCGTCGCGATCGAATTAGCGGCGTCATGAAAGCCGTTCGTATAGTCGAATGCGAGCGCCGCGGCAATAATAATGATCACGAGCGTAAGCGAGGCGGTTTGGTGGTCCATATCGTTTCGCCCGTTAACTGTGCTTTAAGACGATGCTCTCGATGATATTTCCCACATACTCGCAGCGATCGGTGCCGTTCTCGAGGATCTCGTACAGCTCCTTCCACCTGATGATCTGGACTGCGTCCGAGGATTTGAAAAGCTCCGCGGTGCCTTTGTAATAGATATCATCAGCTTCGTTTTCCAGGCGTTGTATCTCCAAGAGGTGAGGATTCATTCCCTTCCCGCTTTCCAGACGCTCTGTAGCGGCATGGATCTCCGCGGCCATTTTTTGCAGCACCTGCGCGAGTTGAACCGCATACTGGTCGGACTCATGGATGTTGTACATCACCACTGCCCGTCCGGCCGCGTCGATATAGTCGCAGACATCATCGAGGGCGACCGATAGGGTGTAGATGTCCTCTCTGTCGAAAGGCGTGATGAAGGACTTGTTCAGCTTTCGCGTGACACTGTGCGCGATCTCATCGCACTCATGTTCGATGTGCTTTATCCTCTTGGAAAGCGAGAGGTAATCCTCATCCCGGCCCTCAAGCATCTCGACGAGGGCCGCAGAAGCCTCCTTCAGTTTGCTGCTCATCTGAGTGAAGAGCGTGAAATATTGTGTTTCCTTAGGTAATAAGCTGAATGCCATCCTTTACTCCGTAGTCCGCTTTTTTTGTTTTAGGCGATAAATATATTCGAGCAGCCGCTGGTGTTCCTAATGCATGGACCCGTGCTTGATGAACACGTTCTCGGTCAAATAAACATTCAGCTCACATATATCCTTGACATAGTCGCCAATGCGTTCGATGTGCTTTGCCACGAACAAAAGTCTCGCTGCAACATTCGCCGCTGATCGATCCTCGACCAATCT
This sequence comes from Acidobacteriota bacterium, assembly GCA_019247455.1. Taxonomy (GTDB): domain Bacteria; phylum Acidobacteriota; class Blastocatellia; order Pyrinomonadales; family Pyrinomonadaceae; genus OLB17. The sequence continues at coordinate 2,453 of JAFAOW010000284.1, forward strand.
CTCGATCAGGCCATCGAATACCCTTCCGTAACACCGGTCGATCTCGCGATCGCGCGCAATAATGGCACGCGACGCCTCCGCATCTTCAGAGGTGAAGGCGTTCAGGGCTTCTCGAAGCATCCCCGCTGCGATCTGGCCCATCATTGCAAAATCGACATAACTATCCACTTGCGGCTCGTTGTTTAGTACGACCGCGGCATCCGCGATGCTTGTGGCATGATCCGCTATTCGCTCAAGGATAGGAGTGATCTTCGCCACAGAAACCACCAGGCGAAGGTCATGTTCCTCAAGCTTTTGCGCACCAAGTATCTCGATGCTCAGCCGATCGATCTCAAGCTCCATTTGATCGATCTGCTCATCGGCGGCCGACACTCCGCGCGCCAATTCGCTGTCACGTTCGGTGAGCGCACGCATAGCGCGATGGACCGCCTCCTCGGTCTTGCCGCCGAGCAGCAGGATCCGGTCGCGGAGCTCATCGAGTTGGAGATCGATCTCTCGTAACACCATGTTCCCGGGGCTCGGACGCACCGTTTGTGTTAACACACTCGGATAATAGCAATCGATAACAAGCCCGTGTGTTACATGATACTTAACTTTGAGAACGCGGCACGCAGTTGAAAGTAGCTCTGTAACATGTTGTTAACATACGTGTAATTTACCTGAGCTGCGATCTCTGCAGCACCGCTAGCCGTCAATAACGCCGTTTTTGGCAAACGCGGTAAAATCGAACGTAATCTAAATTCGGCCCGTTCGCATTACGGCGGCTGTCGACGTAAGATGGGGCAGCACAAATGGGGGACCTTGTGGCAATGAATAGACGCATATTCAACGTAAGGGCGTTTTCAGCGGCGGCGATCGCTTTGGCGGTTTGGATAACGCCGATTATCTCGGTCGCACAAACAACGATCGTCGCTCCAAAGAACAAGTACAAAGTTCAAGACGATATCAAACTAGGTAATCAGGCGGCTGCGGAAGCGGAACGTACGTTTCCAGTGCTTAGCAACGCCGATGCACAAATATACGTCCAGCGTATCGGCGAGCGCCTCGTGGCGAACATACCCGCGCAATTCCAGCACCCAGAGTTTACTTACAGGTTCAAGGTCATCAATGCCAGCGATCTTAACGCCTTCGCACTCCCCGGCGGGCCCATGTACGTGAATCGCGGCATGATCGAGAAAGCCCGCAATGAGGGTGAACTCGCGGGCGTAATGGCCCATGAATTAAGCCACGTGGCTTTGCGGCACTCCACGGCACAGGCGACGAAACAATCCAGCGCCGGAAGTATCCTGGGCCAGCTCGGGCTTATCCTGGGAGGTGCGATCCTCGGCGGGGAAAGCGGAGCGCAGCTCGGGGCTCTTGGCGCCGCTGCCTGGATGACGAAATTCAGCCGTGAATATGAAACACAGGCGGACACTCTTGGGGCTCAGATCATGGCGAACGCCGGTTATGATCCGCGCGACCTGGCAAACGTCTTCAAGACCATTCAGTCAGAGGGCGGTTCCAATGGCCCCGCTTGGCTGAGTGACCACCCGGATCCCGGCAATCGATACGAAAATATCAACCACCTTGCAGAAACTCTTAGGATCGGCCAAGCCCCTCCGCGTTACTCACCGGGTTTGGAGCGGGTTCAATACGAACTTCGCCAGCTGCCCCCCGCACGCACAATGGCTCAGCTCGAAGAGGCCGCGAAAAACGGCAATCCCGCGGGAAACGGCAGCAATGGAAACGGGTATCCGTCGTCGAACGGCCGCTATTCAACAAACGTCCAATACCCTTCTAGTCGAGTCCGCTCTTACACGGGGCTTAGCTGGCTGCAGATCAAGGTTCCAAGTAACTGGCAGGATTTCACAAGCGGTGACAGCGTTACTTTCGCGCCTAACGGGGCCTACGGAGATCAAGGCATCACCCGCGGCGCGATGGTCGGTGTTTATAACGGCGGTAATCGCAGCCTTCAGAGCAATACGCAGGCTTATGTGAACGACATAATCCAGGGCAACAGTTATCTTCGTCAGCAAAGCTACCTGTCCACTACCACTCTGGCAGGCCGGTCCGGTTATACGGCGATGCTTTCAGGTCGCTCGCCAATAACTGGTCAGACGGAGTTGGTCACCATCTATACGACGCAACTCCGCAGCGGCGAAACCTTTTACGTTGCTACCGTTGTGCCTCAGTCGGAGTCTGAATCGTACTACTACTCGTTTAGAAATTTGCTGAACTCAATAAGGCTTTCGGATTACTAGAAAGTTCGCTCCGGCGTAACTAGGGTGTGCCATCTCCAAAGGCACACCTTTTCTTGTGCATTGAATATACTATTAGCGTGCCAGGCCTTCGCCCAATCCTGTCCCACAAGCAGTGCCGCTACGCGGCCGGTTGCATCATCTGCCTAAGCGCCCTTTTCCGGCTTCTCTACCTTGCCATCAACTGTCCTATCGACCTTGTAGGAGACGAGGCTCACTACTGGGATTGGTCTCGGCACCTTGACTGGAGCTACTACAGCAAGGGTCCGCTCGTCGCCTGGATCATACGTCTGAGTTGCGAGGTATTCGGTTCGATATCCGTAAGCCTTACAGGATCAGAAATGCTTGCTGTACGCCTGCCAGCGGTGCTGTTCAGCGCGATGCTGTTGGTCAGCCTGTATATCCTTACGGTCCAAACGCTCCGACGCGAAACGCTGGCTCTTGGGGTTGTGGCCGCTGCATCCACGATCCCGCTCATCTCCGCAGGTGCGGTGCTGATGACCATCGATGCTCCATACGTGTGTATCTGGGGCTGGGCGTTGGTTGCGGCGCACAGAGCTGTTTTTCGGGCAAAAGAACCCAGCGGCCGGCGGACCGGCCTATGGATCTGGCTGCTCCTTGGTTTTTTGATCGGAACCGGAATACTCGCGAAATACACAATGATCCTTTTTGTGCCTTTCCTCGGTCTGTTTTTGCTCGCCACACCTTCGAAGCGGATGAATTTTCGCCGGCCGGGATTTTGGGCAATGTCCGTCGTCTCCGCCCTCTGCTGTTTGCCGATCCTGATCTGGAACTGGCAGCACGACTGGGTGACCCTGCGGCATACCGCAGGCCAGGTAGGAATTGGAACGAGTGGTGATATTCTTGGCCCGTTTCGATATGTCACGCTCCAATTCGGGATCCTTCTCGGGTTCTGGTTCATCGCGTGGGCGGCGGCCATTTGGAAATACCGCCCTTGGAGACAAAAAGATGATCAGCTCGGATACCTCTGGTGGCTATCGGCTCCCATGTTCGTTTTCTTCTTGCTGTTCAGCTTTAAGGACGGCGGAGGCGAGCCCAACTGGCCGGTAACCGCGTATCTTTCGGGCTCGGTTTTGGCGGCATTATTCCTTGCCGAAGAATTAAAGCGAGTGGGAGAACTTCGGCGCAAGCTGCTCGTGAGCACGCTTGCGGGGTTTTGCCTGTTCGGCATTCTCGGCACGGTTGTACTCTATCGTTCGACTCTCATTCAGCCATTGCTTGAAAGATTCGTCGGCCAGCCTGGTCCCGGAAACGAACTCCCCTTATCCAAAGTCGATCCGTCGATCCGTCTTCGCGGCTGGAAATATCTTGCGAGCGAGGTCGACCTCGTACGTGCGCAGCTCGAAGCGCACGGCATCGATCCCGTTATCGTATCCAACAACTGGTCGATCGTCGGTGAACTTGCCTTCTACTGCCACGGACACCCAGACGTCTATACGATCGGAACAGCACTCGGGGATCGCCACAGCCAGTACGACATCTGGCGCCCAAACCCCGTCGCCGACCCCGAGGCTTTTGCGGGACGTACGATGATCATCGTGGGCGGCGAAAGAAACGATTTCCTTGCTGCGTTCGACGAGGTGGGCGAGAGTCAGACGATCCAATACTTCTCAGGCATCCAGCCTATCGCCCAATGGAATATTACGGTCGGCCGAGGTTTTGACGGCTTTCCCAACAGGGCCGGTGCCGCGGGTTATTGATCAAGAAGCTTGATGCGTTCGTGGACGGATGGTCAATAACAATCCAATGGCGATAACGGAAACGCACGCGCTCGCGATGAACGCGATGCTTGCACCGAATTCATTCCATGCGAAACCGAATAGGAGCGACGCGGGAAAGACCGTTATTCCAAAGGCAAGGTTGTAGAGACCGTATGCGGTGCCGGCCTTTCCTTTGGGCACCATATCTGCGACGAACGCCTTTTCCACGCCTTCGCTCAATCCGAAATACGCTCCGTAGATGATGAAAAGCGTCCAGCACTGCCAAGGACTCGAGACGAAAGCAAAACCGGCGTACACGAGCGCATAAACCAGCCATCCGCTGACGATAAATGTTTTTCGCCCAAAGCGGTCGCTCATTCCGCCGCCGACAACCGACGTCGCGACCTTGCTGATGTGCAGCGCCACCCAGAGCAGCGGAATGTAGGCTGTCTCGATCCCGGCATCCTTGGCTCGCAAAAGCAAGAAAGCGTCGGATGAATTTGATAGAGTGAACAACGCAATGACAAAGAGGAAGCGCTTGAAATTACTGTCGAAGCCTGCGAGAGACAGTTTGAATTTAGGCGGCTCAGCTGAAGCCTTGTGCCGCTGTTCCTTTACAAAAATGATGATCACCA
>JAFAOW010000304.1 GCA_019247455.1 Acidobacteriota bacterium
CGGCGACGGCACCGAGGATGACGGCTAGAGTCGGCGTGGTGCCGGTGAGTTGAAGCATGCCGCCGACTAGGATGATGCCGGAGATGGCGTTCGTGACGCTCATCAGCGGCGTGTGGAGTGCGGGTTTGACGTTCCAGACGACCTGGAATCCAACAAATACCGCGAGCACAAATACCGTAAGATGAGCGAGGGCGTCGCCGCCTGCGGTTTTTGGCGCGGAGGGCACGAGATAACCGATTCCTGCGAGGGCAAGTGCCGCCACAAGTAGCACCCACGGGTTGATCCCTGTCGATTCGTGACCGTGGCCATTCGCAGGCGCAGCCACCGCTTTTGCAGCTGAACTTTTTGTCGGAACGCCGGGCTCAGGCGGCGCGGCAGGCTGCGGCGGCGCCGGTGCGGGCCACATCATCTTTCCGTTGTGCAGGACGATCGCCCCGCGGATCACTTCGTCGGAGAGATCGGCGTGGAGGGTTGCCGACGGCTTTTCCTCGCCCTCGGCGGGCTTCTCGACAAGATCATCGAGCAAAGTTGCGATCGTCGCTCCGTAAAGCTGACTCGACATCGAGGCCATTCGCGACGGCAGGTCGGTGTATCCGACGATCGTTACGCCCTTGTGGTGAACAACCTTGCCCGGCTCCGTGAGGGCACAGTTGCCGCCTTGTTCTGCCGCGAGATCGACGATGACCGAGCCGGGCTTCATCGACTCGACCATTCCGGTCGTGATCAGCTTCGGCGCTGGCTTGCCCGGAATCAACGCTGTCGTGACGATGATGTCCACCTGCATCGCCTGCTGTGCGAAAAGGGCCATCTCGGCCTTGAGAAAGGCGTCGGACATCTCCTTCGCATAGCCGCCTTTCGTCTCGCCCTCTTCCTTAATGTCGAGTTCCAGGAACTCAGCCCCCATCGATGCGACCTGGTCTTTTGTGGCGGAACGCGGGTCGAACGCGCGAACGATCGCTCCGAGGCCTCGTGCCGTACCTATCGCTGACAGGCCCGCGACCCCAGCGCCGATGACCATAACTTTCGCCGGATCGACCTTACCCGCGGCCGTGATCTGCCCCGTGAAGAATCGCGGGAAATGATTGGCGGCCTCGATAACCGCTCGATAACCGGCTATATTGGCCATCGCTGACAGCGTATCCATCTTTTGCGCACGCGTTATGCGAGGAACGCAATCCATGCCGAAGACGGTCGCTTTACGCTTAGCGAGGCGGTCCAGCAGCTCCTTGTGCTGAGCGGGCCAAATGAAGCCCACAAGCCACCCGCCCTCTTTCATCAGGTCGGCCTCGTGCTTTCCAAACTCCTTATTCTCTTCTGGCGGGCGAACCTTCATGATCACGTCGGAGGTCGACCAGAGCTCTTTGGTGTCGTCGATGACGGTCGCCCCGGCTTCGCGGTACTCGGAGTTCGAGACGTTAACGCCATGGCCCGCACCTGATTCGACCGCGACGTCGAAGCCAAGCTTCTTCAATTTCAGGATGGTCTGAGGCGTCGCGGCGACGCGCTTTTCGCCGGGATGGATCTCTTTTGGAATGCCGATCAATACCATAAAAAGGACTGCTGAGTGATGGTGTAACTCTAAGTGATTCTAGTGGATAAGCGACTATGAGACAAACGGATACCGGCTTGGGAGAAGCGACGAGAAGCGCGCCGAAGAGATCTCAGTGCGGGATCTTTTGCACCGCGATACTTACAACTGAGTCCGTACCGGGTGTCTTGTTGTAAGAGATCCAGTAACCTGCCTTCGGATACCGCTCCATCTTAAATATCCCGCCATCGGCCTTAGCCTCGGCATCAACGCCAAATAGGTCGACAGGTTTTAGGGCCTCCTTCGGCATTCCCGTGTACGTGATCATGATCGCCGAGACAGTGTGGGAGGCGTCGTAAAAGAACTGCGCGGTCTCGGTGTCCGAAAAGACATACAGGTCTTGTTCGTCGCCTTTGTCCTTTGGCACGCCGAGCTTCGTTCGTACAGCATCCGCGGTCAGTCCGATCGTGATCCCACGATAGCCGGTGAAGCCTTTTCTCTCGCCGACCTCCGGTGTTGGGGCGGGCATGGCTACGAAATGTCTTGCCGACGAACGGCCGGTGGCTATCGCGAACGCGGCGACCAGCATCAGTGCGGCCACAGATATCAGAACAGCCACTTTTCGCATTGACATTGCTAACCTCCTAAAAAGATAGCGTTATGCAGATAACTCGTAGGAGTCTTTGAGCCAGCCAAGGAGTTCTGCATCTACCTGGCCGGTGTCCTCCAATTTGATCTCGTGATACCAACGGCGAGCGGACGCCTGCTGGCGTTTATGGATCCGCGTACTCTCTATGTCAGAGATAGACTTTAACGTCAGGATCAAGTGCCTGCGGCGAGTCGCGACGCCTGCGAAGGCCGATCGACGATTCAAATGGATCGAGGTTTTTTTCGGGTCCTCGACGACCGGGCCGAACTCGCGCGCGGCCGCCTTTACGGTCTCGTAGATCTCTCTTACGTTATCTTCGCAACCGTCGAAATGTCCGTTGACAGCGTTCTTCGGCATAGTCTTTATCTGTGGGTGCTTTTTCGGGCGGTATCATATACCCAAAACGAAGAAGCGCGCAATGAGAAATTCATCCCGCGCTCCAGAGTACTATGCTGTAAAGAGGAGTTATGTGCCGACCGTCACAACGACCTGCGTGTCTCCGCCCGCAGCAGCATATTTTGGCAGCGGCTCGTCTGCCGGTCCGTGAGTAACATCGCCCGTCGTGCCGTCAAATTTGGAACCATGCTTTGGACACTCGATCTGCTGTGAGTCCGAGTTATATGCAACAAGCGCGCCCTTATGAGTGCACTTTGCGGAGAATGCCGCGAATTTCGCCTTGTCCAGACGAATAACGATGATCGGGCCCGCGGCGGATTGGATGATCTTCGAACCTCCCACCTTCGCGAGTGGGCTCGCGGTGTCGATCACCTCGGTAACGTCCTCGAAGGCCATGCCGGCAACCCGCCTTCCAAGGGCTGAAATGGTCAGCACCGCACCGCCGGCGACGAGACCGGTCTTTACGAGAAACTCGCGGCGGTTGATACAAGTGGACTTATTATTACAGTCGGTCATTAGCAAAATTCCTCCAGGGCTTTTTGATGCGGGAAAAGCAGGGAACGTCTAATGATACAGGAAAATAATTAGTGCAGATAATTCAGCGCCGCCCTTCCCGAGAAAATGTAGATCGAGCAAAGCAAGGCCTCGCCGGCCATCACGGCCGCGATGAATTTAGGGAAATTCATCCGGGACGTCCCGGCGACATAGCAGACCGCGTCGGTCGGGACCAAGGGAAAGAACGCCCATGCTCCGACGAATAGCAGCCCGAGCGGATGCTCGAGACGCCGCCGAATTCGATGGACAAGAACAGGTTTGCGGGCCTCGAAATATTCGTCGAATCCGAGGAATTCGGAACCAAAATAGATCATCGACGATGAGAGAAAGATCCCTATGAGCGAAACGATCAGCACCGGCCAAGGGTGGGCGGGGAATAGCAATGTTCCCGCAAGCACAAGGGGCGTGCTTGGTAATAGTGTTATCCCGCGTATCGCTGACAAGCAAAAATAGACAAGCCAGATCGCCCCTTGAAAACGTTCGATAAAAGCCGCGATATTCGCCGCCGTGAAGTTAGTTGGCGAAATCAAGTAGGCCGAGATCGCAGAGCCTATTACGATCGCCCAGAGACAGATAACGGCGCGACGTGCAATCCTTCCGATCGGTTTTAAGCGGCGCGTCAAAGCTGGATCTTCGAGAATGAGTAGCTGCCGAGTCCGACGAATATCAGAGCCGCAACACCGAGGACCGCTACGCTGATCTCGGGCGCGAACTGGCTGGTTCCGAGCAGCACATATCGGAGCGCGTCTATCCCGTACGACAGCGGATCGATCTTTGTCAAAACGCTCAGAACGCTCGGGAGGCCATTAAGCGGAAACAGGGCGCCGGACAGAAAGTAGATCGGGAGTACGACGAAGTTCATGATGAGCTGCATTCCTTGGATGTCCTGCAGCTTCGAGCCGATCGCTACACCTAGCCCCGCAAAAACAAACGCTGTGAGGATCATGAAGAACAGGGCGACGGGCAGCATCAGCCAGTTGACGGGGCGAAATCCGGCGATCAGGCAGATCGCGAGCACGAGGAGCCCTTGGATCGTCGCGACCGTAGCTCCGCCGAGAGTCTTGCCTACCATTACCGCCACCCGGGGAACTGGCGCGACAAGCGTTTCCTTTAGAAACCCAAACTGACGGTCCCACAACAGTCCAATGCCGGAGAAGACGGAGGTAAACAGCACCGACATTCCGATGATCCCTGGCGCTATGAACTGGATGTAATCGCCATTCCCAGCCTTTTGGAAGACTGGGCCGAGGCCAAAGCCGAGTACCAAAAGGTACAGGAGCGGCTGGCCCAGCGATGCGACGATCATCGCGCGCGAACGCGTGTAACGCTTCAATTCACGCAGCCAAAGTATGTAGATCGCGTTCATCTCATTTCCTCCACATTTTGGCCATTTGCCTCATCTGGTCCGCCGAATCCGCGCTCTCATCGCGGATGGATGAACCTGTCAAAGCTAGGAATGCTGCTTCCAAAGAATCGGTCTCGGTCTGTTTCTTCAGTTCGTCCGGTGTGCCCTGTGCGATGATCTGGCCGTGGTCGATCACGGCAATTCGATCAGCCACCCGCTCGGCCTCGTCCATATAATGCGTCGTCAGGAAAACCGTGACTCCCTCGGTCTTGTTAAGGTTCTTAACGTGGGTCCAGAGCTGATTCCTGCTTTGCGGGTCGAGGCCAAGGGTAGGTTCGTCGAGAAAGAGGATCTTCGGCGTATGCAGGAAGCCGCGGGCGATCTCGAGACGGCGGCGCATTCCACCTGAAAACGTTTTTACGAAATCCTTTCTACGGTCCCACAGCTCAAAAAGCCTGAGAAGCATCTCGGTTCGTTCGTGCCGGACTTTTCGCGGGACGTGGTAGAGCACGCCATGAAGATCCATGTTCTCTTCGGCAGTGAGGTCCTGGTCCAGGCTTGAGTCCTGAAAGACGATGCCGAAACGCTTGCGGACCTCGTTCGAATGAGTCGCAGGGTCGAGACCGTCGATCTCGATGCTGCCGCTCGTCGGCTTCAGGAGCGTCGTAAGCATCTTGATGGTCGTAGTTTTACCGGCTCCGTTCGGCCCGAGGAACGCGAACACCTCGCCCGCCGCGACGTCGAATGACACGTCATCGACAGCCGATACTTCACCGAACTTCTTTGAGAGATTCTCGACCTTGATCATTGTGAACTTAATGAAAACGGCCCGCGAAAAGCGGACCGTATGAAAGAATTAGTCCGAAGCGACTAATACTACGCCGATTTGGAAAAAGTTTCCATATCCGGTTTCCAGCGGAGGACCGGCTTGCGGGCTGCGGTCGCTTCGTCGAGCCGGCCGATGCGCGTCGAATGCGGAGCGTTGATGACAAGTTCCGGATCGGACTGCGCCTCCGCATCGATATCCTTCATCGCTTCGATAAACGCGTCGAGATCGGATCTGCCAACAGATTCGGTAGGTTCGATCAACATCGCTCCCTCGACCACAAGAGGGAAATATACGGTCATCGGGTGAAAGCCGTAATCGATCAAACGTTTTGCTATATCGAGAGTTACGACACCCTTCTTCGCCTGATTCTTATGCGAGAAGATCGCCTCGTGCATGCAGTCGCCGGCGTACGGTTTATCAAACGTATCCGATAAAAGATGCGAGATGTAGCGAGCATTCAGCACGGCGGCCTCCGTCGCTTCCTTTAGGCCGTCATTTCCGTGCGTGTAGATGTATGAAAGTGCCCGAACCATCATTCCAAAGTTGCCGTAGAAGGCCTTGACGCGGCCGATGCTCGTTGGAATGTCGTAGTTGAGGAAGTAACGATCGCCTTCCTTCTCTATCCGCGGCGTGGGCAAAAATGGCTTTAGTTCATCCGAGCAGAGACACGGCCCGCATCCCGGCCCGCCACCGCCATGTGGGGTAGAAAATGTCTTGTGCAAATTCAGATGAATGACGTCGACGCCCATATCTCCGGGTCTCGCAATGCCGACCAGGGCATTCATGTTCGCACCGTCCATGTATACGAGGCCGCCTGCGGCGTGGATCGTATCGCAGATCTCCTTGATGTTCTTCTCGAAGATCCCGACCGTGTTCGGGTTTGTGAACATCACCCCCGCTACGCCGCCCGCGTCGCAAAGCTCCCGGAGATGTTCCATGTCTGTGAGGCCGTCGGCGGTCGCGCGAATTGCCTTCACAGTAAACCCCGCGAGCGCGGCAGAGGCTGGGTTCGTTCCGTGAGCTGATTCTGGAATGAGCATGATACGGCGGTCCTTTGACGCGTCGCCGTCGCGAGCATCGAGAAACGCTCGAATAAGCATCACGCCGGTCATTTCGCCTTGTGCTCCCGCTGCAGGCTGAAGGCTGATGCCCGGCAGGCCGGTGATCTCGCACAGATCCTCCTGCAGTTTATAAATGAGTTCCAGAGCGCCCTGCGATTCTTCTTCCGGAGCGAGGGGATGAAGGCCCGCAAAGCCGGGAATGCGAGCTACCTTCTCGTTGAGCCGCGAGTTGTACTTCATTGTGCACGAGCCAAGCGGGTACATTCCGAGGTCGATCGAATAGTTCCAGGTCGAGATCCGAGTAAAATGACGGACCACATCGATCTCTGATACCTCGGGCACGCCGTCGAGGTCGTCGTCCCTGCGAAGATTCGCCGGCAGGAGGTCATCGAAAGGTATCTCGTCGACATCCAGCTTCGGTAAGCGGTAGCCGACGCGCCCCGTCTGCGAACGCTCGAATATCAGTCCTTCGTTCTGTGTCGGATGTGAAGTTACTTTCTTTATGCTCATAAAATCCTAGACGACGCTTGGGTCGAACACTTCAAAATCATCGGTCGGCGCCAGATTGTGCAAAGCCTTGCGAATGCCCTCGGGCGGCACGATCAATTTCCGGTCGGCAAAACTTAACCAGCCGCCAACGGTTGTGATCAACGCAGCCTGTTTGCCGTCATCGCGATAGAACTTGTTCACGATGCGGAATTTCGAAGCATTCAGGGCGAGGCCCGAAACTTCGAACGTTACCTTGAACGGCTCCATCAATCGGATCTCGCGATAGTATTCAACCGAGTCGCTCTTTATCACGGGGCCGAACTGCATCTGCTGGAACGCCATAACCGGGAATCCCTGCGAGCTGAAATACGACATTCGCGTATCGACGGCGTAGTTCAGATACCCGGTATTGGACATATGGCCGTTGGCATCGATCGACGCCCATCCAGCCTCGAATCTCTTTTCAAATACGCTCATCAGGCCCGTCGTTTTTGCTCTTGGCAGCGTTCTTCTTTTCCTTTCCCCGATCTGGTAGGCTGTTCCAAGCCAGCATTGCTCCGATCCCACCGATGATCACGAAGACGGGAATAATGCAGAACAGCACCTCACCGTAATCGTAGAGGGCTCCCACCGTCTATCCCGCCAGCGCCGCGGCCAACGCGTCGATCTGCTCGCGCGTGTTCGTCTCGGTAACGCAGACGAGGAACTCGTTATCCCGGCCCGCGTAATACTTCGATAAGGCCAGTCCGCCGATGATGCCGTTCTCTGTCCGGACCTTTTCAAGTACCTCAACGGCGGCGCGAGGTCCGCGAACGACAAATTCGTTGAATGTCGGCGCGTCAAATGCGATCGAGTAGCCCTCGATGCCCGAGATCCTTTTCTTCGCATACGCCGCCTTGTGCGCGTTCTGCGCGGCGACCTCTCGCAGGCCTTGTTTGCCCATTGTCTCCATGTAGATCGTGGCGGCGAGAGCGATCAGTCCCTGGTTCGTACAGATATTGGAGGTCGCCTTTTCGCGGCGAATGTGCTGCTCGCGCGTTGAGAGGGTAAGCACGAATCCGCGATTTCCGTTCTTGTCGTACGCTACACCGGCGAGTCTGCCGGGCATTTGACGAACGTATTTTTCCTGTGTTGCGAAGAGTCCAACATGCGGTCCGCCAAATGACATAGGCACACCCCACGATTGGCCCTCGCCCACCACAATGTCAGCACCACAATGGCCAGGCGGTTTCAGCAGGCCAAATGAGATGGCCTCGGTCACAACGACGACCAGCAGCGCACCAGCTTTGTGTGCCGCGTCAGCGAGTGTCTGAAGATCTTCGACACAGCCAAAGAAATTCGGCGACTGAACGACCAGAGCCGCGGTCTTCTCGTCCAGCGCACTGAGATCCGCGAGAAGTCCCGTTTTCGCGTCGAAGTCCACCTCGACGATCTCAGAATCGCCGTGCTGGCCGTAGGTCCTCGCGACATCGCGATATTCCTGGTGAACGCTTTTTGCGACGACGATCTTATCGCGCCGGGTCACTCGTCTCGCCATCAAATACGCTTCGGCCATTGCGGTCGAACCGTCGTACATCGACGCGTTCGCGACCTCCATGCCGGTTAACTGGCAGACCAGAGTTTGGAATTCGAAGATGTACTGCAGCGTGCCCTGCGAGATCTCGGGCTGATATGGCGTGTAGCTCGTAAAAAATTCCGACCGCTGGATCAGGTGATCGACGATCGTTGGCGAGAAGTGCGAATAAACGCCCCCGCCGAGAAACGAAGGTTTCGATGCCCCGGTATTCTTTGCCGCCATCCCCTCGAGCTCCTTAATTACTTCGCTCTCGGCGAGAGGATCTGTCACTTTCAGGGACCGGCCGAGCTGAACGTCTCGAGGGATCGAGCGAAAAAGTTCGGATGCATTAGAGAGGCCCACGACCTTGAGCATCTCATCGCGTTCTTCAGGTGAATTAGGTATATAGCGCATTCGGGTAGGTACTTATCGAATCTCTGATTCTAACAAACGGTCGAAGCGACAGGAAAACTCTGCCATTTCTGCAAACGAATAACTATTCCGGGGTGCTTTATTTATCCTTAGCGAAATTAAAATTACCCGTAACGTGGAGCTGCTTCTTATTGTCAGTGCAGGTCGCTTCAAATGAACCCGACACTGCGCCGGGCCCAGTTGGGAATGAGGTAATAAAGATCTTGGAGCCAGCCTCGGGGTAACAGGTAAGATCCCCTAAACCCTTGACGTTACTGCCAAGCAGCTGGATCGAAGGAACATCATTTCCTTTAACAATAGTGTACGTGCCGGCCTTGCCCACAGATAATCGGATACCTAAGGTGAACATTGCGAGGTCATCCATCTTCGTGAGAATGATAGACACGCCAGTTGTTCCTTTCGCCTTGTCAAAGGGGACATCGTATAATGCCTCGCTCGCCGGGAACAGATCTGAAGATACTGACTTTACATCTGGGCCGTCCTTGATCTGCACTTCGAGCTTGTTCGCGTTCTGGGCGGCAGAAGCTGCTGCCAGGACGATACACGCAATGCCTGCCAATAATATTCGAGTCATATATTCCTCCCATGTTAGTAACTCCCGTCACTAAACGACCCAAACCTCATCGGGATTTGAGCCAAAGAATTTACATTTTTGCCGCAATACCAACAATCATAACAAAGACATTTAGCTAAATCGATGACTCCGGTCACCTATCAAAATGTCGGCCAAACCCTTTGCGGAAGCGTCTATTAGACAGTCAACGTTGGCTCTTTGAAATCAAGTACTACAGGAGAGTCAAGACAATGAACACCATCATCAAGGGGACCATCCTCACATCATTCTTATTGCTGCTGTTTGCCGGAATGGGCATAACTGCCAGCGCCCAATCCGGGAATCGTGGACACCGGGGGAACATCAATCGGCGTCAGGAGAATCAGCAGGATCGGATCGCGCAGGGCATCAAGTCCGGATCTCTGACGGCACGAGAGGCCGCGCGTCTCGAGCATCAGGAGACGATGATAGATCGTCAGGAAGCGCGATTCCGCCAGTCGGGTGATGGCCTTTCTCCGAAAGAAAGGGCCAAACTCGAAAAAGAGCTGAACCGCGAGAGCAAGAACATTTATAAGCAAAAACATGACGGCCAGGGCCAAAAGCCGCCGACACCCTGACAAAAAGGCGGGCTGAATTGCCCGCCTTCTTATTGTTTTGTTAAGAAAGTCAATTCTTGCCCAATGCCGAACTGATCGCCTGAGCTTCCATTGTAAGGACCGCCTGGGCGGCGGTGTAAGCGTCGCTGCCCGATTTTCCACCCGCCTTATTAGCAACGGTCTTGCCTCCAGCGAGAGGCGTCAGTCGGTACTCTACCTGAGCATCGTAGGGGGAAGGCGCACCCGCGATCTTGCCCACGACATTACCAAACAGACCCATGCTCGCCTGTTTCAGTTTTGTGAAGTCGCTTGCGAGAACGTAATCGCAATTCGCGGTCCTCGCATCGGCCTCGGAAGCCACAGCTATCGCTTCCACCTTTCCCATTGTCAGCCTTTCGGCGAGGAACGCCTGAAGATTCGCCGTATTAACGCTGTCTCCGTGATTTGTCGGTTCGAGAACGCCGATCCTTGTAACACCCGGAGCCTTGGGCCGTATTGTACCCGGGTCCTTAAGAGGTGGTGCCGGCCCCGTTTCCATCTGGGTCTGCTCCTCTTTTTGGTACTCCTTCATTTCCGCAATTGACGGACGGCTGTAGAGATCGGACGAGTCGGTTGTCGCGGTATAGCCTTGCGGAATCTCGAACAGCGCTTGTTCGAGTGTCGCGCGCGAAAAGTCCGTAGTGTCCGTCGTCGTCGTGAATGACATTCCAGCATCGCCCATTGACATCGTGCGAGTTTCGCTCAACGCAAAGCCAAGCTTGCCGCTTCCGGTGTTGCGATAATGGATCGTATCCTGGCAGCCGCCGGATGGGGCCTGAAACTGCGGATTATTCCCGGGTGACATTCTGATGGGACAGGAGAAAGTGGGCAGGTCCACATACCAACCATCGCTCTCCATTTTCATGTCCTGTTTGTTGCATGCGTCTGGTGACGCCTCCATCGACATGGAGGTCTTCACGTGTCGTGCTGTCATTCCGAACATCTGCTTTCGCTCGCCCGTGTCCGTGACGTTATTCACATAGGTGACGACTCCTCCTTTTGTCGAAGGAACGGATCTGGGTTTTGCCGCTGGCCCTTTTGGGGTTGCAGCCGAGTCGTCGTCTCCGAACGGTTCGAGAAGATAAAGTCGTTTCTTGTTGTTGAGTTTAACGTTCTGCTTAAGGTCGCACTGTTCAATGTCGGCATTGTCTTTTCCCATGCCCATGATACCGCCGCCCTCCGTCCTTTTGCGCGGGCCTTTGACGTAAACAGTATTGGTTATTCTTTGGCCTTGAACGGTCGTGACCTGCGTGACCTTATAATCCTGGGCGAAAACGAGCAGTGCGCCGCACGTGCAGATAAGAGCGATCACCGAAAGCGAACGAAAAAGATAGTGCATAAACGGTTCCTCCGGATCGAGTTGTAATTTGCTCCTCAATATTACAACGCTACAGTTGTGAGAGGTCAAAAAAATAAGGCTCGCCTAAATGCGAGCCTTATTTCTTAAATTGACTGGCTGTTACGCGGACGCCGCGAGATATTCTTCGTACTCTACCGCGGACAGCATGGCGTCGGCCTCTCCGGCGTTGTCCATCTTTACCTTCACCATCCACCCGGCACCATATGGATCGCCGTTCACCGACTCGGGCGTGTCGTTCAACCCTTCGTTCACCTCGGAAACCTCGCCGCCAACGGGCGTGAAGATCTCGGAGACCGCTTTTACGGATTCAACCGAGCCGAATGACTCGTGTGCGGCGAACTTGTCGCCCACGCGAGGCATGTCGATGTAAACTACATCGCCGAGTGAATGCTGTGCGTAGTCGGTGATACCGATAGTAGCGAGGTCGCCGTCGACCAAGACCCATTCATGATCTTTGCTGTATCGAAGATTCTCAGGAATGTTAGACATAGGTTTGTAAAAGATTCTAGCGCGTCAAACTGCGTAAAGTTCAAGGTAGCCGCACTGCTTGCACCGGATCCCACGGATGACCCTTTGTTTTGAGCGATCCACGCTTATATTGTCGCCTTGAATGCCCCAAATACTTGCCTGTTCGGCATCCCCGTCAAACCAGAGCGTTTTGAATATCGCACTCTTGTTGCCATGGTCGGCCACAAAGCCTTTGACCATCGGGCCGTTACATTTCACGCAAGTGAACTGCTCCATCAAGCCTGTTTTTGACGCTTGTAGAAGGGCGTCTGAACGATCCGGGCACTTAACTGCTTGCCACGTACATCAATTTTAATTTCCTGACCCTCTTTTGCAAAATCGACAGGCAGGATCGCAAGACCGATGTTCTTTTTCAGGAATGGAGCGGGGCTGCCGGAGGTGACAGTGCCGCATTTTTCACCGTCAACATATATGTCATAACCGTCGCGAGCAATACCCGGCTCGGTCATTTCAAACCCCGCGATCCTACGCGTTATGCCGTTTTCCTTCTGTTTTTGCAGCGTGGCGCATCCGGAGAAGGGGCCTTTGTTGATCTTAGTGATCCAGCCTAACCCCGCCTCGTACGGTGTGATCTCGTCCGAGAGTTCATGACCATAGAGCGACATCGAGGCCTCTAGCCGCAGAGTATTCCTCGCCGCCAGGCCGCATGGAAGTATCCCTCCGTCACTTCCAAAATTGCCCGTCTCAAGGATCTTGTTCCACAACTGCTCCGCGTAGTCCGGCGAAGCGTAGATCTCAAACCCGTCCTCGCCCGTATAACCAGTGCGCGAGATGATGGACTCCACTTCATCGACCCATCCCTCTTTGAAATGGTAGTACTGTATCGACGAGAGATCTGTCTCGGTCAGTTTTTGAAGGATCCCAGCAGCGTCGGGGCCCTGAACCGCGATCTGACAAAAATCCCCGCTCGCGTTGGTCAGCCGGCAATTGTCGGTGTCCTCATTGTGGTGCGAGGTGATCCACTCCCAATCCTTTTCCGTTGTTCCGGCGTTGACGACGAGCATCAACTTCTCCTGCGCGAAGCGGTAGACAAGAAGGTCATCGACCACACCGCCCTGATCGTTGGTTAACGCCGAATAATGCGCCTGCCCGTCGACGAGACTGCGAACGTCGTTCGTCGTAAGCCGATTCACAAAATCGATGGCTCCCAAACCGTCGACCCAGATCTCGCCCATGTGCGAGACGTCGAACAGGCCTGCCCGTGTGCGGCACCGCATGTGTTCCTCGATCACGCCCGCCGAATACTGGACCGGCATGTCCCAACCGCCGAAGTCCACCATCTTGCCGCCCATTGCCCGGTGGACACGATTGAGGGGGGTTTTCTTCAATTCGCTTTCAGCCATGAGAAAAGTTTAAGACACCGATAGCAAAAAATCGAAGTGCCGCGATCCGAACAAAAAAAACCGCGACGCTTACCCGTAGGCAGCAGACTCGCGGGATCTCTCATTCTTGAATAACTAGGGTTTAGCTTCGCTCAGGATCGTGCGGATATAGGTGGTTGCCGGGGCCTTCGCCTCGACAGAGCATCCGAGGTCGAGCGTCGCCCCGGCCTGATTGACCAGCGATTGCTGATAGGCGCCCTTATCTCTTCCATCGTTCCATTCGATGTTAAGCGTGACCTTGTACGGTTTTGCCGCATCGGTGTTGACGAGCTTGTCGTCGTGGCCCGAATTATTCAGGCCGCATTGGCCCTCACTCTTGATCACGTTATGAAAATCGAATGCAGCGGAAGTCGCAAACGGTGAGACAGCTACGATCGACAAAAGCGCCGATCCGAATCCGATCAGCAGTCTCCGGCGGGCAGATAAAAACATACAACGGTCCTCCTCAGGTCTTACAAGTTACTCCGACAAACGTGATACGTTCGAGCTTTAACTCGGCGGCAGACGCGTCAGTTTGTTGTGGGAAACTTGATGGAAGAAAGTATATTTCAGTTCAGACGGAAGTCAAGAAGAAACACCTACTTGACCTTGGCAAGGGCTTCGATGATCTGATCACATAGATCGATCGTGTTTGCGATCATTCCTTGTTCGACCGGGTCTTTGGTCTTCATTGCTTCGATCTTAAGAGCAGGTTCCCAGCGCTTGGCAGCAGCGCCGAGTTTCTTCACCGACGAAGGAAACAGTTCCTGATAGGTTTTGGGCTTCTGATTGGGATGAGTGGTATCAAGCTGCATCGACTGGGGTCGCTCAGCCAAGTTGTCGATATCATCGATGGCCTTCTGAACTATCCTTCGAATGTCATCCAGAAGCTGTAACCTTGTCCCCTCCGGAAGAGGTCCCCAGGCGTCGTTTTCCTTTTTCGCGGGAGCGGCAACATCGATCTTAAGAACGGCGAAACGCCTGTCGGCCATATGCGTCAGAGCGTCTATGCGCAGATCGATCTGCTGGGCTTCGCGGATGATCTCGTCCTCTGAGTTGGTTGCGTAATCCCGCGATTGCGAAAGCGCCGCGGCAGAACAACATAGGAGGACAAGAATGATGTGCGCGTACTTCATTTATATTCGGGTTTGTTCGGTCTATCGGGAAGCACTGTGCTGCCGAACATCGGCTCGAGAGCTTTTGCACGTCCGTCGCGAACAGATTTGATCAGCTTTCGCGTGTATTCTTCCCATCGCAGCGGCAGCTCGCGATGAATAAGTTCAAGTCGAGTCTGGAAACCTTTTAGAGCCAGCTCGAACTTCCTGAAATTATCAAGGGCCTTTCCTTTTGAATTGTCGGCCTTCGACAAAAAATCAAGACTGTAATTCAACAGGCCCTGAAACTGACCGAACGCAACGAACATATCATCGTAATCCGTTTTTCCGTATGCCTGTTCGGCCTCATTGAGGCGAGACGACATCAAACCGATCGACAGCTGTACGCGCGATTTGGTTTCCTGCTCGGCGTTCAGTTTCTCAAGATCTTCTTTATGTACTACCTGAACGGGTGGCGGAGCGATATCATCAAGGCCGGTCTGAGCGAATGCGGCGCTTACTAAAACAAGAACAAACACGGAAGACAGCAGTAAAGTTTCGGCTGCCCTTGTGATTCCCATGCTGCGATCATTATTCACCGTTCTTTTTTCCTTTGCCCTCCTTGATCGTCTTTTGCAGAAACGGAAGGCGGAGATTGACCTTGTCTATGTCTAGCTTGTTCTGGACCGGATCCGCGAGTTTCAAGTATATCTGGTAGTTGGCCATCGCATCCAAATATTCACCAAGTTGGTCGTGGACCATCCCAAGAAAATAGTAAGGTGCTGCCGCTTTTGGCTGGGCATTCGTCAGCCACTCATATTCCGTTTTCGCTTCCGCATAGCGCTTGAGCTCAAAAAGGGCAGTAGCTAGATTAGCGTGTGCCGTGGCATTCTCTGGCGCGACCGCAAGGATCCTGCGGAAAATATTCACGGCCCCCTCAAACTGCCTGTCTTGGACAAGGGCCGCGCCGAATCCAACGGCGTGATCGATGTTGTTGGGTTCTTCATCGAGCGCCCTACGGCAAAATTCGCGAGCTTTGACCGGATCGTCGCGCCTGTAAAGCTGACAGAGCCTGCCGAGAATTGCAGCGTTCTTTGGATCGCTGGCCAGCAAGGTTTCGAGAGCAGCCGGATCCGCCGATCGGGCTGCGGCTATTTGGGTTCGAAGCTCCGCCGCCCCCGACCCCGGACGCTCAATAGTGTCTAACTCTCTGGAAGCATCATCGAACTTGCCTTCCAGCGCGAGTATCTGGGCGTCAAGGAGCCTGACCGTATCCTGGTCCGGCGCAACCGGTTTGAGTCGGTCGGCGAATGCTCGCGCTTTGACGGAATCTTTTTCATTCAGGGCGATCGTCGCGAGCTGAAGAAGGGCCGTTCTATTCTTCGGGTCCGTGTCGATCGCCGACTGAAGACTCTTTTTAGCGGCTGCGGTATCTCCCAGCCTATTTTCCAGGGTGCCGCGAGCGGCCCAGAGCGAGGCGGGCGGGTTCATTTTGCCGTCGGTAAGGGAAGTTATCTTTTTTAGGGTCTCCTTCAACTTATCCGATGAAGCGTGTGAGCTGATCTGCAGATCCACGAGGGATGCGATCGCCGGAAAGTTGTTCGGATCAAGTTCGAGCGCCTTTTTTAAGGCCGCGTCCCCTTCCGCGTATGCCTTGTCGTTTGGGGAGCGAATATATCGTTCGACAAGGGCCTCACCGAGTTTCGCATTCGCCAGGGACCAGTCGTTTCGTAAAGCCACCGCATGCCGAAAAGCAGCCTCTGCCTCGTCGAGTTTGCCTAACGATTCAAGTGCGTTTCCCCGCTGAAGCTCCGCCTCGGGGAACTCGGGCATCAGCTTCAAGGCCTCCTCGTAGAGCTTGATGGCGCCCGTCAGATCACCATGCTCATGCGCGTCCTGCGCTCGGTTAAACACCGCAACAGGATCACCATCTTGTGCCGAGGCTGACGAAACGGCCAGCGCACCTACAACCGCTGCAAGCACGATCAGCGCACCGTTCCCCAGCGCCGCAGAAAATCGCCTAGAGATCAAACGCTTAGACATCCAGAGTATGGCCACGATGTTAACACCAGGAGTAGTTACACGTTAGTCCATTCCTGCTTAGATGCGCGAAACACGCACGGCGGTAGGCGGATTTGCGAGCCTCTTTTTACTGCGTTAATATTTTGATTCGGCGCTGCGGAGGCTGCCTTCCTTTTCCGCTCTTCATAAGGCGTTGGACATAGCACGGGGTAAGTAGCAAACTAAAACAAAAGTTAATTTCGGAGACTGAATCGACAAATGGCAAATCCAATGGCCGACGAAATGAGACGTTTTCGCGGCAGTGATGAAAAAAATCCGTTCGAGGCGATGAGCGAACGGTTTGACCGGGCCGCAAAACTCCTCGGGCTTGATGAAGACCTTTATGCGGTCATGCGCGTGCCTTCTCGAGAGATCAAGGTCTACATTCCCGTAAGAATGGATACCGGGCATATCCAGGTGTTCGAGGGATTTCGCGTACAGCACAACTTTGCGCGCGGGCCCGCAAAGGGCGGCATCCGGTACGCGCCGGACGTCTCGCTCGATGAGGTGAAGGCCCTATCGGCCTGGATGACCTGGAAATGCGCGGTGGTGAATGTACCGTTTGGAGGCGGAAAGGGCGGCATCATCTGCGACCCGCTGCAAATGTCGATCGGGGAGCTGGAACGATTGACGAGACGATACACCGCCGAGTTGATCGATTTCATAGGACCCGACAAGGACGTTCCTGCCCCGGACATGAATACAAATGAGCAGACCATGGCCTGGATCATGGATACGTATTCAATGCATTCGCGTCATACTGTGAACGCCGTTGTGACCGGAAAGCCCGTCGCTCTTGGCGGCAGCCTCGGGCGCCGCGAGGCCACCGGGCGCGGCGTTCTTTTCACCGTAAACGAAGCGGTCAAACGGTTTAACCTGACGCCGGAGAGTACATCGGTGGTGGTACAGGGATCGGGGAACGTCGGCGGTATAGGTGCCGAGCTAATGTATGAGCAGGGTTATAAGGTCATTGCGATCTCTGACGTACACGGCGGCATAGTTAACGAAAAAGGACTCAACATTCCTGAGGTCCTCGAGTACCTACAGAAAAATAAGAGTCTTGCAGGTTACAAAGGGGCTGACACTGTCGACAATAAGTCCCTGCTTGAGATCGAGTGCGACGTTCTAGCGCCGTGCGCGACCGAGAATCAAATTACGAGCGAGAACGCCGACCGCATCCGCTGCAAGATCCTGGCGGAGGGAGCCAACGGCCCGACAACGCCCAAAGCCGATAAGATATTGCATGATAAAGGGATATTCGTCATACCGGATATTCTGGCGAATGCCGGCGGCGTCACCGTTTCGTATTTCGAGTGGGTCCAGGATCGCATGGGCTACTTCTGGTCAGAAGCCGAGGTCAACGCCCGTCTGGAGGACAAAATGGTGGCGAGTTTTAACGAGCTTGTGCATTACTCAGAAAAGCATCAGGTCGACTCCCGAACGGCAGCTTATATGCTTGCTATTGACCGAGTTGCCTACGACACTCGAATGAGAGGCATTTATGCGTAATCGGGCAGACATAAGCTGTTGAAAATATTTGCTTTTATGTCACCAGCGGATCGTAAATAATCGTAAAGATTCTATGAAATTGATGTTGACTTTGAACCCTTACTCCTTTATAAACAAAGGGTAAGTATAGATTTATCTTTATTGTGGCCGCGTGACTTGCACAAAAGGCCCGGATCTTTGGTAGTGTTAGGTCAGCGTGTGCGACGATCAAGCGATTGTTGGATATGCCTTGCAGTTAAAGACTTATCCGTTGTTTCGAATTGAAATTTAACTTTCTATTTTCGGCGGAGGAATGTGATGAAACTCGCTAAGTATGCGTATATTGTTACGCTTTTGATCTTGACGCTTGCGATTGCCGCAGCGGCTCAGACGAACCATACGAAGTCGTCCGATGATCCGAGGAATACCACCTCGACCGTCGGTACGGGCGGACCGATGGGCGGACCGACCGGACTTTTTACGGTTTATGACCAGGAGACGCTGAGGAAGGGAGAATATACCTTTAGCGTCGCCTACAGTAACTATGATCGTGATCCGGGTAATGTTGATATTACTTCGTATCCCGGCAGCTTCCAGGTCGGCATAAACGATAACCTCGAGGCATTCTTCTCCATCGAGGGATATAGGCAGATCCATGTCAATAACCCGCGAAATCTATCGAGTTTTTACCTGCCGAATTCGTTCCTGACCATCGGCGGCGTTCCTACCCTGGGACCGGCGATCGTTCTGGCTCCGCAGGGTAGCATCACGACTGCGTTCGCCGGAGCGGCAGTCTTCCGCCCGACCGGTATGCCGACCGTGCTTTTCCCGTTCACCGGTGGAAGCGCGGGCACGTATAACTTTGTACCTCCCGGCTGCTCGGGCCAGGCGTTTGGCTTTAGTGCGACATGCCCGTCCATCGCGACCCTTGGTCCGCCAAGGCTTGGCGGCGGCCACGGTGCCGACCAGTTCCCGGGTATTGGCTCGGTATACGGCAGTATCCTTCCGGGCATAGTCCTGACGACGGAGCTGCTGCCTTGCGGTATCGGCAGTAATTTGATCGCATGCCAATCGCCGGTGAGCTTCACGACGATGCCGAGCTATCTACCGGATGCTCCTTACGTGAACCGCACGTGGACCAGCTCTTCTATCAACTCGCTTACCGCCGGCTTGAAATGGCGTTTCAATAATGTAATGAAGCCGTGGGGCGTGGGCATAGTAGCGTATTATCGCTACGCCGCGGACCACGTCGATGACGCGTCGAGCTTTAACGCTCTGCAGCGCGGCGCAGGTGCCGGCGACAACAAGGGCGATATCGGCGTCGGTCTTTGGTGGGGTGCTCGCTTAGCAAAATGGGCCAACCTTTCTGCGAACGCGACCTATCTCTACACGACCAAGTCGCAGGGTAAATTCAACGGCGCGACGTTTACGATGCTTGACACGCCGGACGAACTCCAGACCTCTATTGGAATGGATTTCCCGATCAACAAGCACTTCCAGCCGATCGTTGAGGTCCGAGACCTCCACTATGTTGGCGGACGCACTCCGAATGTGTTTGAGAATAATCCGATCGACGTTATTGCCGGCTTCCGCTGGTATCCGGCCCGCTGGCTTGGACTCGGTGCGGCATACAGGATGCACATGAATCAGCAGGATACTGCGAGCTTCGACAAGTCGAGCGGTACTGTTACGGTGACGAATATCTGCCGCATTACCACGAATTGCGGACCGTCGACCGTCACCCGTACCTTTACGGGCGTTCCTCCGGGATTCGTGACGTCGGACAATCCTCACGGCGCGATCCTGCAGGGATGGATCGGACGTCGTCAGCCGCGTCAGGGTGCGATCGAGAACAAGCCGCCTTCAGTCGATTCGGTCGACTTGAGCGACACGACGATCACGCTCGGATGCCCTCCGGGACAAAGGTCGCGTTCGGGAGCTTGCAACGATAACCGCACGATCAATGTTACGACCCATGCATCCGATCCTGAGAACGACGTGCTGACCTATAACTACACCGTTTCGGGCGGACGCATAGTCGGCTCCGGTGCGAACGTACAGTGGGATCTGACCTCGGCTCAGCCGGGAACCTACACGATCACGACAGGTGTTGATGATGGCTGCGGCGTTTGCGGCAAGACCGATACGCGGACCGTGAAGG